>JAAYOX010000237.1 GCA_012520135.1 Clostridia bacterium | reverse complement strand
TGGGCTTCAGAGGAGCCCGGTTTGGGGATGAGCTCAGTCGCCTGAGGATGCCTCCGAAATCGCACCCTACGGGTGCTCATGCCGTCGGCATTTTCCCTCAGGCTCCTTCGCTCTTTTGATTTTGGCTCCAATTCAGCCCTTCGATTAACACCGGTTAACTTTTTGTCGGTAGTCTGAGGCATACCTCGAAAGGGTGGGCCTTTTGTAATTAGTGGAATAATTCAGCCAATCCCGGCATAGCCTTTACCAGCGAGGATTGTGGAGGGACAAGCCTGTGATTGGTACTACTTTATTATTGCTAGTGGGGACTTTTTTATGGAGCAAAATGCAGCCTGAATTAATTTATGCTATCAGTCAAGGTTATTCCTCTGAGGAACTGAAGATCATTAACGGTCTCTCCTTTAAAGATTTGGTAGTATATTGGGGTTTTGAAACAGCTTCGTTGTTGGCCCTGCTGAATATCGCCAAAGGCCTGGCCTTTTCCATGAGCATTATTTATCTGGAGACTCTGGTTTCCTGGCAACATTGGCTAGGCTTATGCTGTTTATTAATGTTAGCCTCCAATCCTGACGTACCTGCCTCCTTGGGTTTTTGGAAAAGGTGGACTGTCTTTTTAGGAGCAGCCGGTCCCTTACTGTTTCCCCTAGTTCAACTTTCATTGGCTGTGTTTATTGCTCTCTTATTATTAACGCAGCGCAAAAAGCTCTTTAGCTTGTCCAGTTCTATTGCCGGATTGTTGTACACCTTTTCAAACACTTTACCTATCTCTGACATGCTATTAATGCTTGCAGCTTGTTTCATAGCCAGTTTCGGTGTTCAATTTATCATCCAAAATATACCGCTCACCAAAGAAGCATCCAAACCAATATAATACAATATATTAATCCCATAGAATAATTGGGGGTGAGCAGTCTTGCGGGTCTATTTCGTGCCACTGCCGGGTTTTCTGAAAAAATTTTTTAAAAAGATTTTAAAACAGCCATAAGGAGAGTGCCAAGCGTCACTCTCCTTACTATTTGCTGACAAGGGCTCCCAACATTCCTCCCACTGTACCGGCACCTAAGTAGCACAGGGCCCGGATCCCCATACCGGCCGGGTTAATACCGTTACCGCCAATTAATGATACCAACAAAACAATTATCAAACAGCCGATCCCAACCCCCAATCCGTTCAGCAAAAATCGAGCCTCAACTGCTTTTGCTGCCACCACCCCTCCTATAAGTACACTAACGATGACTACCATAATTGACAATAAACCCATATTGTTGTCAGGTAAACTACTGAAATGAAATAAAGCCGTTAGCAAAAATATAAGCACAAATTGAATAAGTAGAGCAATGGAAACACCTTTAAGGACCGGAAATCTGGCCAAAAAACTATGACTGTCCGTCTTCATGGTAGCCATTTTAATAAACACCTCCTCATTTGCTTCATCTAGTTTATATGCCGCCATTTGCGCTGTCATGCATGATCAGAAACCGCCAAGAAAGGTTTTTTATTATCTTTGTCGAATAAATCAGATACGTATTAGAACACCTGTGTGTACTATTTGGAGGCACAAACCAATGAAACCCACGATTGGATTCCCCGCTACCTTGTTCTACTATACTGATGCACCATTTTGGTATACTTTTTTCGAAAATATTGGTTATAAAGTAATCTTCTCCTCAGCTACCAACAATAAAACATTGGATGCCGGTATTCGAGTAACTGTGACTGACGCCTGCGTACCAATAAAAGTTTATCATGGCCATGTAATAGCGCTGAAGGATAAAGTGGACTGTTTGTTTATTCCCCGATATGTAAGCCTTGAAAAGAAAGAGACTTTTTGTCCCAAGTTTCTTGGCCTGCCCAGTATGGTAAGATCTTCAATCCCCGGCTTACCGGAAATTATTGCTCCTGATATTGAATTAGGCAGGTTTTTTTCTCAGTGGAGATTTTGTAGCGAACTGGCTGAAAGAACAGGTGTCTCTTTTGCCAAAGTAATTCAGGCCGTTCGCCAGGCCGGAAAAGTGCAAAAAAATTATCTTAGATTACTACGGCAAGGTTATATACCCCAAAAAGCTTTGAAACTGATTAAAGGAGAATTTAACGCCGGCAGCCCTAATAGACAGGGAGATTTAAACATTGCTGTATTAGGATACCCTTATCAGATTCACGACTCCCATATTTCCGTAAATTTGCTGAAACAATTAAAGCAATTAGGAGTAAATATTTGGACGATGGAAATGGTTTCAGAAAACATGTTGCGACCCTACCGGAAAATAATGGCTAAAAATCATTTTTGGCATTTCAGTAATAGGGTCATATGGTCCCTTTTTTATTTTTTAAACAAAGGCAATCTTGACGGAGTCATTCATGTTACTGCTTTTGCATGTGGTCCGGACGCTATGGTTGACAAGTTTATGGAATTGGAACTTAAACAGCGGAAAATACCTTTTATGCCTATCACTATCGATGAGCATTCCGGTGAGGCAGGGGTGAGAACCAGGTTGGAGGCCTTCGTTGATATGATTAGACATAGGAGGCAGTATCAATGAAAATCTCCTTTCCTCATATGGGTACCTCCCATATTGCCTTTAAGCATTTAATCGAACACCTAGGCCATGAAGTAATTCCGCCACCTGCACCCACCAGCAGAACTTTAGACCTGGGAGTGAAATACGCCCCTGAGTTTGCTTGTGTTCCATTAAAAATTCTATTGGGTACATATCTGGAGGCCCTGGAAAAAGGTGCGGATACCATTATCACTTCCGGGGGAGTAGGTCCTTGCCGGGCCGGGCTATATCCATATCTCCACGAAAGAATCCTCAAAGGCCTGGGTTACGACTGTAACATAATAATCTTTGAACCACCATTGTATAACATTAAAGATTTCTTCAGCAAAATTGGATATATCCTTAAAACCGGTGGCAAATCCTGGCGTCAGTTCTGGAGAGAATTCAAAACAGCTTGGCTGAAACTATGTATGTTAGATGATATTGAAATTCTGTCTCACGAAATCAGGCCCTACGAAGTTGAAAAAGGCTACACCACCAGAGTATATAAAGAATGTCTCAAGGTTATTGATCAAGCCCAAACAAGAGAAGAAATCCAGGCTGCGAAAGAACTATGTATAGAAAAACTTAAAAACATTCCCCGAGATCCCTCCCGAAATCCATTGAAAATTGGGATTATCGGCGAGATCTATGTTGTACTGGAGCCGTTCATGAATATGGATGTGGAGGTGACTCTGGAGGAGATGGGGGTAGCTACCCACCGTTCTATTTATTTAACTCAATGGACCAGACAAAACCTAATCGTCAACACGGAAGGCTCCATTTATAAAACCGCATTTCCCTACCTGAAGAAAAAGATCGGTGGTCATGGTATCAACAGTATCGGTGAGACCATCTTATATGCCAGAAACGGTTTTGATGGTGTCATCCAAGTGGCACCTTTTACATGTATTCCTGAAATAGTGGCAAAGAGCATTCTGCCGGAAGTAAGCCGAGATTTAGACATACCTGTATTAAGCCTAACTATCGATGAACAGACCGCTAAAGCAGGAGTTCAGACTCGTCTGGAAGCATTCGTTGATTTGCTACAGCAAAAAAGGTTGCATGGAGGCTTGAATTATGGAAGTTTTTCTGGGAATTGATGTAGGCTCTGTCAGTACTAATTTGGTGATTATTGATAAAAAGATAAATGTATTAGAAAGTCTATATTTGAGGACTAAAGGACAGCCTATCAAAGTACTGCAAGAGGGCCTGCAGTTATTAAAAGAAAAGCTTAACTCCACTATGAAAATAGTAGGAGTCGGTACTACAGGCAGCGGTAGAGTACTTAGCGGGGCTATTGTAGGAGCCGATGTAGTTAAAAATGAAATTACCGCTCATGCTGTAGCGGCTTCAACTTTGGTACCCGATGTCCGGACTATAATAGAAATTGGTGGGCAAGATTCCAAAATAATAATTCTGCGAAATGGCATTGTCTCGGATTTTGCCATGAACACTGTTTGCGCCGCCGGCACCGGATCATTTTTAGATCAGCAGGCGGAACGCCTAAACATTGACATCAGTGAATTCGGCACCTTAGCTTTAAAGGCAAAAAATCCAGTAAGAATCGCCGGACGCTGTACAGTTTTTGCAGAATCTGATATGATACATAAGCAGCAGACAGGACACAATACGGAAGACATTATTGCCGGATTATGTGAAGCACTGGTTAGAAACTATTTGAATAATGTGGGCAAAGGGAAAGAAATATTACCTCCAGTCATCTTTCAAGGCGGAGTAGCCGCTAATGCCGGCATTAAACAAGCTTTCGAAAAACAGCTTGGCATTGAAGTGCAAATTCCCACCCACTTTGGAGTTATGGGAGCTATTGGTGTAGGCATTTTAGCCAAGAATAACTATCAGGCAACTGGCCGTACTCAGTTTAAAGGATTTGAAATAAGTACAGCTGACTTTACTGCCGGCAGCTTTGAATGTGACGGGTGTTCCAATCTGTGTGAAATAATCAATATCTACCAGGACGGGAAAATAATTGCCCGTTGGGGTGGACGATGTGGCAAATGGGACCAAGGTATACAGTGAGGTGAATAGAATTGGATGATAAGAACCAGGGTAAGCTACAACTGATTGCTGTCAAAACGGTAAAATCCTACGATGAGCTTTACATCATTATTGACTTCCTGAATAAAACCCTGAAAGAACATCATGTCATGTTTGGACTAACCAAAGATACGGAAAATGACACGATGACCGTATCTGTGTACGAAGTCTAATATGGAAAGGAAGATTGTGTGAGTGGGAAAATGCTAATTTTGTTAACCAATGATGACGGGCTGACAGCCACCGGTATCCAGACACTGAGGCAAACCATTGAACCCCTCGGAGAAGTAGTATTGGTAGCTCCGGACCGGGAGAGAAGTGCCTCAGGGCACGGTATTACCATGCACAAGCCTCTTCGTGTAGAGAAACAATATTTCGGCGAATCTCTGGGATATGCCGTTTCAGGAACACCGGCAGACTGTGTCAAACTGGCGCTGGAACAATTGCTGGACCGGCCTCCCCATCTGGTCATTTCCGGTATTAACAAAGGTGCTAATCTCGGCACTGATGTTCTTTATTCGGGAACTGTCTCCGGTGCTTTGGAGGCAATTATCAATGGGATTCCCTCGATGGCTGTTTCCTTGGATTTACGCGGTAATGAGCTGTTCTCAACAGCAGCTGATTTCATACTTAAGCTAATTCCCATCGCGGTTAAACAGTCCTTGCCTTCTCGTACATTTCTTAACATCAATGTACCTGATGTAGAAAGCACAGAAATTAAAGGAATTCAAGTTGCCAAACTGGGTGCTCGTCGCTATGTGAACAGCGTAGTAGAAAGGAAAGATCCCCGCGGTAAGAGTTATTACTGGTTATCGGGAGTCCTTGAAGATAAGGCACAACCGGATACAGATGTCTGGGCTGTCGCTCACAACTATATAGCAATCACGCCGGTGCAGTATGATCTTACTGATTATAGCCAATTGACGAAGCTTAAAACACTGGAAGAAAGAAACCTTTGGAGTTAGCCTTTTCTAAATTCAGCCGGTCTTAACCCTCCACCTAACAATAAAATCAAAAGATAACAGCTACCTGAACCCAGCAAAGACACGATTAAAGGGACTCCGGTTGGAACCAATAAAGTGAATATTGCCATTATTGCCGCGGCAAGCAGGGCGGTGAACAGCCAACCGGAAAACTGTAACTTAATAGAGGTACTGTTAAATAGGGAAGCCAAATTCAATATACATGTAATAACAGCCCCGGCTAGGATACCTAACGCTGCTCCTTTAATCCCTAAAGCAGGCATTCCTGTTAACAAATAGGTTATTACCAAGCCAACACTATTACCGGTAACAGAATTAATCAAAAGGGTTTTCATCTTGCCCAATCCATAGAGCATACCGGAACTGGTCTGCTGCAAGTAGAAAAAAATACAGCCCATGGCCAGTATTCGGAGAGGGATTGCGGCTTCCCTGTTATTAAAAAATGCCATTGTCAGTGGCTCGGCCAATAAAATAAACCAAACAGTAAAAGGTAAAGCAGTTAAAACAGTTAGCTTGACGGCCTGGTTTATCCTAAGCTCTACTTGTTTAAACTCCTTTTTGGCCACGGCGGCCGCCGTAGCAGGTAAAAGTACGCTACTCAGGGAGCCGGTAATTACAGACGGAAAACTGATCAAGGACATGGCCATGCCCGAAAGAACACCGTACAGCTGTGTAGCCTGGGCCAAAGTAACTCCGGCTGATTGCAACTGATTGGGGATAATAATGGCTTTAGCACTGAGCATTAAACTGGATACTATCCGGGACATTGTTACCGGCACTGCCAGGGAAACTAACTGCTGAACGATTACTTTGCTGTCAATTGGAGTTTCCTGTTCCATCACGCCGTCTCCGATTTTCGGACGGTTATTCAGGTAATATAGCAGCAATACTCCCAAACCAGCTGCTTCTCCGGCTACCACCGCCAGGGACAAGCCCAGGGCACCAAACTCCACTCCAAAAGGTAACAACCAGGTCACCAGAGTTAGTCCGACTGCGATGCGCACTACTTGCTCAAATAACTGGCCGGAAGCCAGGGGCAGCATAAAATTGATCCCTTGAAAATAACCCCGTAAAATGGAGCTGATGGAGACTAAGAAAAGAGCAGGGATTAAACTCATAAAAGGCCAGTAAGCGCGGGGATCACTGAAAACCAAAGGGACCAACCGCGGTGCCCCATACATAAGAAGGGCGGGGAAGAGGATCCCGGTAGCCATCAAGGTTAACAAAGACACCTTTAAAATGCGTGCTACTTTCCTTTCATTGCCCAAAGAAAAATCATCCGCAATCATTTTAGCCAAAGCGACAGGAATACCTGCCGTAGTCAAAACCAGTATTAACGTGATTACCGGGAAAACCATTTCGTACAAACCTATACCTTCCGGTCCCAGCAGACGAACAATGTAGATCCGGTAGACAAAACCTAAAATCCTGGAAATAGCTGAACCAATCATTAAAATTAAAGCACCGCGAAAAAAACCTTGCCTCATACAGATTCGCCTCCGTCATTGTATAATATGCCAGTCTCGTCCACAATAGGATAAAAAAGGTAATAATCAGCATAAAGAAGCCCTATCTTAGAAACACTATCAATGACGGAAACCATTAAGATTATTGGATTTAGTTGTTAGTGAAATATTTTTATTGATTAAGAGGATTTTGCAGGCATTAAATTTAATATACATAGTAAACTAATACGATTGCTGGATGGTCTATACCGTCGAGTAGGACAAAGGAGGACGCACATGAAAGTATTCACCACCGACAAGATTAAGAATATAGGCATTGTGGCCCATGGTGGTGCCGGAAAGACCTCGCTGACGGAAGCAATGTTGTTTAACGCAGGGGTCACCAAACGCCTAGGTAAAGTAGACGATGGAAACACCGTCACTGACTATTACCCAGAAGAGATAAAAAGGAAGATAACAATAAATACTGCGGTTGCACCGGTTGTCTGGCGAGACCACAAGCTTAACATTTTAGATACTCCCGGGTATTCCGATTTTATCGGTGACGTTAAAAGTGCCCTTAGGGTTGCTGACAGTATCATCATGACAGTCTGTGCAGTATCAGGGGTAGAAGTTCAAACGGAAATAATCTGGGAGATGGCAGAAGAACAAAATATCCCCCGGTTTGTTTTTATCAATAAGATGGATCGGGAAAACGCCAATTTTTATCGGGTCCTGGATCAATTAAAAGAGCATTTCGAAGGCTTGATAGCCCCATTCCAGCTCCCGATTGGCGCTGAAACAGATTTTAAGGGAGTTGTAGACTTAATTACCCAAAAGGCACTGGTATTTGGCGCCGACGGCAAAGCTAAAGAAGAAGATATTCCCGCCGATTTAGCTGATGAAGTGGCTAGCTACCGGGAAAGCCTGATTGAGGCAGCCGCTGAAGGCGATGACGAACTTCTGATGAAGTATCTTGAAGGCGAAGAATTAACTCCCGAGGAGATTTACCAAGGACTGCAAAGCGGTGTAAAAGCGAATAAGATTATTCCTGTTTTCTGTGGTTCAGCACTGCAAAACATCGGTGTCTCTGCCTTGATGGATCGTTTGGTGGATTTTGCACCGGGTCCCCACGAAAGTGAAGCAGCAAACCGAAAAGTTGATTCCGATGCATTGTCAGCTTTAACCTTTAAAACATTAAGTGACCCCTATGTTGGCAAACTGAGCTTTATCCGGGTATTTTCCGGTACCATGAAGTCTGATAGCGTAGTCTACAACAGCACCAAAGAAGCAGATGAAAAAATCGGTCAGATTTTCGTGATGCAAGGCAAGACTCAATTGCCAATACCGGAAGTGCACACCGGTGATATTGCTGCCTTGACCAAACTCCAAGCTACAGCAACCGGAGATACCTTGACTGAAAAATCAGCTGCAATAGTCTTGGAAGGAATTGAGTTTCCTGTTTCCAATTTGTCTATTGCCATTGAGCCCAAGAGCAAAGGAGACGAGGACAAATTAGGTGCCGCCATCGCTCGGCTGATTGAAGAAGATCCTACTCTCCGTTTTGCCAAAAATGTTGAGACTAACCAATCGGTACTGACCGGTATGGGAGAAATGCATATCGACATTCTCATCGAAAGGCTCAAAACAAAATTTGGAGTAGAAGTAGAGCAAGTTGACTTGAGGATTCCCTATCGTGAGACCATTAGGGCTAAAGCTACCAGAGTAGAAGGTAAGCATAAGAAACAATCAGGCGGACACGGCCAATACGGACACGTATTTATTGACATGGAACCCATAACCGAAGCTGAGTTTGAATTTGCCGAGACCGTCTTTGGAGGAGCAGTACCTAGAAACTACTTCCCAGCCGTCGAAAAAGGTATAAGAGAGGCGATGATGGAAGGTATTTTGGCCGGATACCCTGTTACTAATATTAAAGTAACTTTGACCGACGGATCCTACCATGCTGTTGACTCCTCTGAATTAGCCTTCAAAATTGCCGCCAGCCTTGCATTTAGAAAAGCGATGGAACAGGCCAAACCGGTTCTCCTAGAACCCATTCTCAGTGTGGAAGTAACTGTTCCTGAGCAATTCATGGGCGATATTATGGGAGACCTGAACAGCAAGCGGGGCCGTATTCTGGGAATGGAGCCGGCCGGCAACAAGCAAGTAATCCGAGCATTAGTACCCCATGCAGAAATGCATCGCTATGCTATCGATCTTAAATCGATTACCCAAGGCCGCGGAAACTTCACCATGGAATTCTATGGATACGAAGAAGTACCCGCCAACATTGCCGAAAAAGTTATCGAAGCTGCCAAAGAAGCAAAGAACAATTAATATAGCTAAAGCCCCACGTTGTTGGGGCTTTACTTATGTCCTCATCTTGACATACCTAACAGAATTATTTATACTGCAACACAAGAATAGAGAAAGAAGGTCATAATAACGTGAAGCAAACGGAAACACCAGCAACCGAGAACAACACATACACCTGCCGGCAATTGGTTGTCAATTTTGATAGCTCTGACCGGCATAACCGACCGGGAAAATTCTATCTTGTTTCCGGCCCCTCCGGCGTAGGCAAAAACACCCTGCTTGCTTTCGCTTTGGCCCGGATAAAAAAAGTCTATTACTTGCCCTCTATAACTACCAGGCCGTTAAGACCCATGGAAGAACAAGGGAACCCTTATTTTTTTACCACCGTTGAGGAATTTAAAAAAATGATCGAGAGTAATGTTTTTTTGGAGTGGAAGAAGATTCACAACGGCAATTATTACGGTACTCATTTACCCACTATCCAATATGCCCTTGAAAACGGTTATGATTTGGCCACCGATATGGATGTTTTAGGCTGTAAAGATGTAAGGGAACGGTTTCCTGATCATGTAGTTACTATCTTCATCGCCCCTCCTAACCTGGATGAACTGAGGTTGAGGCTGAGTAAAAGGGATAAAGATCCGGCAGTCACTAATAAGCGATTGGAAAGAGTAGAAATGGAAATGAGCCATATGCAATACTATGATTATGTAGTAGTCAACGACCACCTGGAGAAGGCTGGTAAGGAATTAGTTAAAATTATTCAATACCACCAACAAGACCCGGAGGAACATAGGACAAAATAGTTGACTTACTCCAGCGAAAACGTTATAATATGAATTGCGATTAAAGGGGAGTAGCTCAATTGGTAGAGTAGC
>JAAYOX010000236.1 GCA_012520135.1 Clostridia bacterium | reverse complement strand
GGCTTCAGAGGAGCCCGGTTTGGGGATGAGCTCAGTCGCCCTCGGCTGCCTCCGAAATCGCCCCCTGCGGGTGCTCATACCGTCGGCATTATCCCTCAGGCTCCTTCGCTCTTTTGATTTTGGCTCCCATTCAGCCCACTGATTAACATCGATTTAGCCTTTGTCTAAAGTCTGACCTTGAACATGGTAGTTCAAGGTTTTCTGCTGACCGATTCCCTTAAGCGAGTTTCTCCAAGGAAGACAGTTTTTTCATTCTTTGGTAGGATACTCTCACTAAAGATTTGTCCTGACTGTAAGAGATCTTATCGATGGCTTCTTCTATGGAATAGAAGCCTCCATCTAAAAAGCCCAACTCTCGATTAATCTGGTGGTGCTCATCTGCCGCCTCCATAATGAACCAGGTAATTCTATTGCAAACCGGCTGTTTACGGGAATAAGAATAAAATTCATAACTGGTCTCTCCTGCCGGCCCCACAATCTGGGCCTCAACCCCTGCCTCTTCCCGCACACGGCTAATAGCAACTTCATTAGGATGATGGCCTCCTCTGATTACCCCTTTAGGCAGCACCCATTCCTTTTTATCATTTTGCAGAATAAGAACTTTTTCTCCTAAAAACACTACTCCTCCGGCACAATTTCTGCAAAGCATAATAAGCACCCCCTGAATTTTTTGGTTAGGCTTTCTTAATCTCCATAGTTCTATAGGGAGAAACCGTTTTCCTTCAAAGATATTAATAGAAATCATTCCAGTTTTAGCTAGACGATCAGCGAGGAAACTCGTTTTAATTCAGCCAGATTGCTGCATTTATAAATGCCTTTGCAGTAAGGCCGGTATAAACCTAGAACGCTGTCATTCTCGTACCAGGTAGTCTGGGGTCGGGGATTTAACCAGAAGACTCCACCCACTCCACCTGCAATTGCTTTAAAGGCATCCACTTGAGGATCCCTCCAGTTGTTTTTTCCGTCCCCTAATATAAGGAGTTTCATTTTACCATGTAAATCCTGCAAATATCCTTCGGCAAAATCCCTGAATACCCGGCCATAGTCGGTAAAGCCGGTAGCGGAGCAGGGAGCATGAATACCGATAAATCGCAATCCCTCCAAAGCTTCCCGTCCCTGCAATAAGTGAGTCACTTCCGCCAACCGGTCTACAAAAACAAAACTTCTGATTCTCTTATGCTTAGTTTGCAGGGTCCAGACCAATAGCAGCAAAAACTGGGTATATTGACTCATTGAGTTGGAAATATCACATAACACCAGCAGTTCCGGCCTCTCAATACGACGTTTCTTTCTTTTTAATTTGGCAGGAACTCCACCCCGGAGTACAGCCCCCTTTAAAGTCCTTTTTACATCGATTCTTCCCTGGGTAGACGGGGCGTAGCGATATCCCTTGCGAGATGCCAGTTTCCTTCCCAGTTTCTTGACCTGCTGTTCAATTATCTCCAGCCCGGCTTCGTTTAGCTGCCGAAAATCCTGTTGTTCATAGTTTAACTCTTCCAGGATCCTGGAAACTCCGGCTTGTCCCTCCCTGGCGGCAAGTTCCTGATAAAGATAATGTTCAACTAGAGAAGCAAAAGCCTCCATTTTCTCCAATATAAACAGGCGTTCGTTTTCTGTTAAATCCAGTTTTTCCTCTACTTGATACTTTAACATGTGCCAGTCTAAATCCCGTTTAAGCTGTTCCCAGTAGGCCCCTACCGGCCGTGGACAGGTATTATCCCATTCTAATGATGATACTAAACTTTTGGCCAAGGCCGTTGCCTGGGCTTCATCTAAAATGGAAACCAAAAAATTTCCCTGAGAACCTCCAATACCGCTTCTGCCGACACCTTTACCATCGCAACCTCCGGCTCTGAGCTTTAGCCCAATCTCGTCAACAGAAGCCCATTCTACGGTATTTTTAACTTCGGGTTCAGCTCCAAAATAAAGGGAAAAAACCTTCTCAAAAACCTGGATCTCCTGGTGGGTTTTAGCAAAAACGGCTCTAAGGATCACTTTGAAAGTTTGGGCATCTAAATCCACCAAACTGAGAGCTTCCATCGCCGTTGTTACTTGATTGAGGCTAACGGAAAACCCGGCTTTGCGCAAATTGTGAGTAAATAAGACTAGCTTTTCAAGCATTTAACCAACACCTGACACCAGCAGCTGATCCAGTTTCTTGGTTATCGTTTGATAATCTTCCCGGTACTTTAACAACAGGGCCATGGTATTTTGAACCAGATTCCGGTCAAGGCTTTTGGTTTTGAGACCTACTAAAGCCTTGGCCCAATCCAGGGTTTCCGCAATACTGGGCGATTTCTTAAGATTCTGTTTTCTCAGTAACTGGACAAAACTGATTACTTCTCTTCCCAGCCTTTCTTCCAGCTCCGGCAGTTTTCGACGGAGAATACTCAATTCCCGCTCCGGACCGGGAAAATCCAAATAGAGATGAAAACACCGTCGTCTCAATGCTTCGGAGAACTCCCTGGCATTGTTACTGGTGATAATGATCACCGGAATACTGACGGCTGCCACGGTACCGTATTCCGGAATAGTAACTTGGTACTCGGACAAAGTCTCCAATAGAAAACTCTCAAACTCTTCTTCACTTTTGTCCAATTCATCAATCAACAACACAGTTTCTTTGGGGGCCAGCAACGCCTTTAACAAAGGTCTTGCCAAGAGAAACTCTTCGCCGTAAATTGCGGTTTTGGCAGCGGCCCAGTCTAAATTACCCTGCATATTAGCCTGAATCCACAGGAGTTGTTTTTGATAATCCCATTCGTATAAAGCCTTGCTTTCATCTAAACCTTCATAACACTGAAGCCTGATCAACTCTCTTTGAGAGACCTGGGCCAAAGTTTTGGCCAATTCCGTTTTACCTACACCCGCCGGCCCCTCAACCAGCAGGGGCCTCTTCATTTGCCAGGCCAGGTAGATAACCGTGGCGGCATCTCTATCCAGGAAGTAATTTGCTTCCTCCAGCCGGGCCATTAAATCATCAATTGATTGGAACATACTTTCAATCCTCTTTACTTAAAATTATTTTTCTTCAGCGGTAATAAAGGTATAGAAATCCTTTAAACTACCTTGGTAATTGGTAACA
The DNA here is from genome assembly GCA_012520135.1 of Clostridia bacterium. Classification (GTDB taxonomy): domain Bacteria; phylum Bacillota; class DULZ01; order DULZ01; family DULZ01; genus JAAZDD01. The sequence goes on along the minus strand of JAAYOX010000236.1, from coordinate 11,753 downwards.
TAGTCTCTATTAGTCCGGTTAATCAAATAAGTATCCACCAGAAAAGTCTGCATCCCTATCTTTCCGGCCACCAGGTCCTCGTCAACATCATTGCCCACCATCAGGCATTCCTCCGGTTTGACCTCGATTTTTTCCGCGATTTCCAAATAATACTCCACATGGGGCTTGCAGAAGTGCATATTTTCATAGGCGGTAATCAAGGCAAAGGCAAAACTATCAATACCCAGCCAGCGCAAGCGTTCTTTGATAGCTATCTCAGGGAACACCGGATTAGTGGCGATTACTACCTTATATTTCCCCATGGTTGATTCTATGATGGTAGGCACCAAGGGATCAGGGTTGAAAAACTCAGCCAACCGGCAAAAATCCGTCTGATAGAACTTTTCAAACACCGGCATCATGATTGCCGGATCCAAACCAGTAGCCGAAAAGAACTCATGAATAAAGACAGCTTCATTGGTTTTATCCGGTTCTCGATTAGCGATCATCTTAAAGGTGGCAGCCATCAATTCCGACACAAAGTGCTCAGGCTCAATATATGGTGCCGTAGTTTGGGACAAAAGTTTCAAGTACTCCTGTAAGAACAGATCCGTATCCATGGGCAGCAATGTCCCGTCTAAATCAAATAAAACAGCTTTAATCAATACCCTCCCCCGTTCTATAGATGATAGTTCGGTGCTTCTTTGGTAATGGACACGTCATGCGGGTGGCTTTCGGTTAAACCGGCCGCGGAAATACGAACAAACCGGCTTTCCTCCTGTAAAGCGGCGATATTAGCTGTACCGCAGTACCCCATACCTGCTCTTAAACCGCCTACCAACTGGAAAATAGTATCGCTTAACGGTCCCCGATAAGGTACTCTTCCCTCTATTCCTTCCGGCACTAATTTAGCGGCATCACTTTGGAAGTAACGGTCTTTGCTTCCTTCTTTCATGGCTGCCAAAGAACCCATTCCCCGGTAAACTTTGTAGGTCCTTCCTTGATATATTTCCGTTTCACCGGGACTCTCTTCTGTTCCTGCCAGCAGGCTGCCCACCATGACGGTACTTGCCCCTGCGGCAATGGCTTTGGCAATATCCCCGGAATACTTGATACCACCGTCGCCAATAATCGGAATACCCTTTTTGCGGGCAACCTGATAAGCATCGTAAATAGCCGTGATCTGAGGAACACCAATCCCGGCGATTACCCGGGTGGTACAGATGGAACCGGGTCCAACGCCTACCTTGACTGCATCAGCTCCCGCTTCAATCAAGGCCAGGGTTCCTTCGGCGGTAGCCACATTGCCGGCAATAATGTTGAGATTGGGAAAAGCTGTTCTCAACTCTCTAACTGTTTGAAGCACACCGGCAGAATGACCATGAGCAGTATCCACCACAATGGCGTCTACACCTGCTTTGATCAAGGCTTCTGCTCTCTCCATGGTGTCATTTGTAACGCCGAGGGCAGCCGCCACCCGCAACCGGCCTTTATCGTCTTTGGCAGAATTGGGGTACTGCCTGGCTTTTTCAATATCTTTAATCGTTATCAACCCTTTTAAATTGTAATCCTTATCTACTATAGGCAATTTCTCGATTTTATGCTTTTGTAGGATCTTTTTGGCTTCATCAAGGGTTGTCCCTTCAGGGGCGGTAATCAGGTTGTCCTTCGTCATCACTTCTTCAATGGGCCGGTTATAGTCTGTTTCAAACCGCAAGTCCCTGTTGGTGAGTATCCCCACCAGTTTTCCCTCAACGGTAATAGGCACTCCGGAAATGCGGTATCTCTCCATAATAGCCAGTGCATCGGTAATCAGATGGGATGGGCTTAAGTAAAAAGGATCGGTAATAATGCCGTGTTCTGACCTTTTTACCCGGTCTACTTCCAATGCTTGTCTCTCAATAGACATGTTTTTATGAATAACACCAATGCCCCCTTCCCGGGCCATGGCGATGGCCAGGCGGGATTCTGTAACTGTATCCATCCCGGCACTCACAATAGGAATATTGAGCTTAATATTGGGCGTGAGGAAGGAAGAAATATCAACATCTTTGGGTAATATTGAAGAAGCCGATGGTATCAACAGCACATCATCAAAGGTCAGACCTTCTTTGGCAAATTTATCGGTAGTCATCATCTGAAACTCCTTCCTAATGGTCTAAGTTTTCCCATCATTATATCATAGTGAATTACAGAGAACCACCTTAAAATTTGTAGATTCTAAATCGTCCCGATCTGATATATCCTTCCAAGAATTTCATGGCCAGTTGGACAAAAAATTGTCTTGTAACCGGCAACAAAAACAGAAAACCAACTACATCGGTAATTAGACCCGGGGCTAACAACAAAATGGCTCCGATTAAGACCAGTACACCTTCCACGATCTTCAACCCGGGCAAAATACCTCGGGCTACCAAATCCCGCATTTCCCACAGGACTTTAAGTCCTTGGTATTTGGCCAGATAAGCACCGGCAATACCTGTCAGAATCACTAATAGAATCGTAGTTCCTGCTCCAATGTGTTGACCCAGTTTAATCAGCACCGCTAACTCCACTAAGGGCATCACAATCAATGCTAACAAAAGATATCCCAGCTCAATTCACCCCCATACAACAGAAGGCAGGTTACCCCGCCCTCACCTAGTCTTGTCCTACTATAGAGTGAATGCCAAAACGGTTAAAATGCTGCCTTAGATGTTGCACTACCTTTTCCGGTACTGCCAATTCATCCGCTATTTCAGTATCACTACGGTTTAATGACAATTGTTCAATAAAAACATCGAAATCAACGCCCACTTCATCGGCTTTGTCTTTCAGACTCAAATCCAAACTCCAAGGAACTCTTGAGCCATATTTATCCCACATAAGAACCGCCTCCTATCCTAAGACTAATCATAGTTTGTCCCAGGATGAGACAGGGTATGTTTCAGGACTTGACCTTTTCATGGCCTTCCACTAAAGTCAATTGCCCGTGATTGTTTAAAGCAATCCGAGCTAACCGGGCATTTTTTAGCTGGAGTAATCTATTCTCTTTTTCCAATTTGCGAATCTGCTGTTGCTTTTCATGCTCCACTTTCTCCAACAAGGATAACAAAACACGACGACTGACTCTTAATTGCGCCAGCTTATCCTCAAGTTCTTTAATTCTGGTTAACAGGACTTCCAATTCCGGATTGTTCATCATCTATCCCCTCCCGGACAAACACCACTGTTACAGTATACGTCCGGGTGCAGGAGTCTAGCACTTTAAGAGATATATGAAGCAAAGGCTTTCCCAATTCTCTCTACGGCTTCTTCCAAAAGACGATCTTCCCCTACCAAGGCCATCCTAACGTATCCATCACCCTGTTCCCCAAAAGCAATGCCTGGAACTACTACGACACCGGCTTTATCCAATAGGTCAAGGGCGAATTCCCGGGAGGATTGGTAACCCCAGGGTAATGGTGCCCAAACAAACATAGAAGCCTTGGGTTTTTCAACCTGCCAACCCAGGGAATTAAGGCCATCTACCAGGATATCCCGCCGGTGCTGGTAAATAGCAGCATTTTCCCTTACCCAATCGTCGGGTCCGGTAAGGGCAGCAATTCCTGCTTTCTGAATTGGCTTGTAAACACCAAAATCGATATTAGATTTTACTATGGTCAACCCTGCAATAATCTCCTGATTGCCTACCACAAAGCCCAGCCTACAACCTGCCATGCAAAAAGTCTTAGAGAAGGAATGAAATTCAATCGCCACATCTTTTGCACCGGGCACTTCCAGGATACTGGGAGGACGATAGCCGTCATAGGCCAATTCGGAATAAGCCAAATCGTGACATAGCACAATATGATTTTCTTTGGCAAAGGCTACTGCTTCGGCAAAAAACTCCATGTCGGCAACGGCCGCCACCGGGTTATTAGGGTAATTTAAGAACATAAGTTTGGCTTTTTGAGCAATTTCCTTGGGAATAGCCTTCAGATCAGGCAGAAACTTGTTGTCTGCCGTTAGGGGCAAAGGATATTTCACGCCGTTGGCTAAAAGAACACTGGCAGTATAAACGGGATATCCGGGATCAGGTACTAAAGCAATATCTCCGGGATTCAGGTAAGCCAATCCCAAATGACCCAAACCGTCCTGGGATCCCATCACCGGCAACACTTCGGTTTTTGGGTTTAAAGGAACCTGAAATCTTTTTTCATACCACTCGGCTACTGCCTCTCTGAATTCCGGCATTCCATTAGTTAAAGGATAACCGTAATTCTCAGAGCTATCTACTTCCGCTTGGAGGGCTTTTTTAATATGATCAGCAGGAGCTAAATCAGGACTGCCGATGCTAAGATTGATTGTTTTGATACCTTCTTGCTCCTTTTGCTTGCGAAGCTCATCTAACTCTGAAAATATGCCTGAACCTAACTGTTGCAATCGTTCCGCCGTCTTAGCCATAATACTCCTCCTGTTTTCTTCTTAATTGTTTTACTACCTCCGGGCTTACTCCACAAGTCCCCAAATTAACAGTCCGAATTGGACCGTGAAAATCAGAGCCTCCTGTAGCAATTAGGCCATGAAGCTGGCATAAATCCAGAAAGTAGTGCCGTTGGGCTATGGAGTGCTCCGGATAAAAGACTTCTATGCCCATTAAACCCATTTCAATGATGGATTCAATAATACTTGGATCACCGATTAAACCCGGATGGGCCAAAACGGGGATCCCCTTAGCCTCTTTTAATAACTGAATTGCTTCTTTAAGGGACAATTTCTCTCTGGCCACATAGGCCGGAGCACCTTTCCCCAGAAAGCTGGCAAAAGCCTCCCGCACATCACTGACATATCCCTGTTGTACCATGGCGGTGGCTAGATGAGGACGCCCAATAACACCTTCACCTGCAATCCGCTGTATCTCGCTGAAATCCAGGGAAAAGCCCAGTTCAGACAAGCGAGACAACATCTTCTTGGCTCTGGCAAGCCTTTGTTGTGTCATCTCAGCTAAAGCTGCCTTCAAGCTATCAGTTTCCCAATTAATCAAGTAGCCCAGGATATGTACCTCATGACCGCCGAAGGAAGTACTCAATTCTAATCCGGGCAGTACTTCTATTTTGTACTCCCGACCACTGGCCAGCCCCTCAGGAATGCCGTCAACTGTATCATGATCGGTAATGGCCAGCCCTTTCAACCTCTGTTTTTTAGCTAACCTCACTAATTCTCTAGGCCTGAGTGTACCATCGGAAGCCGTTGTATGTGTATGTAAATCCACTACCATCTTACTACTCCTGTCCTATTCAGTCCTGTTTTTATTGTATTCCTATCATTCCGGAAACACAAGGGGCCCCTCACTCTAGTTTTCCTTGGGCAAACACTCATTGAGGATGCGATACCAATTACCCCATGCCAATTTGTTAACATCTTCTTCGGAATAGCCCCGTTGGAGCAACTCAGCAACCAGTTTAGGCAAATCAGAAGCTGTCTCTAACCCCGGCGTCCTGGTATCCATCCCATCAAAATCTGAGCCTAACCCAACATGATCAATTCCCATGATTTGTACAGCATAGTCGATATGGTCCACTAACCTGTCAATGCTAGGATTAACAGCATCGATGAAATCGGGCACAAAAGTAATACCCACACAGCCCCCTTGTGCCGCCAGAGCATTCAACTGCTCATCATTCAGATTGCGGGGATGGGGACACAATGCCTGACAATTAGCGTGGGTAACGATTACGGGGCTTTCGCTAACCTCCAAAACATCCCAAAAACCTTTCTCCGCAATATGAGCCAAATCCACCAGCATACCCAATCGATTCATTTCTTTAACCACTTCTTCACCAAATTTGGTTAACCCTTGATGTTTTTCTCCAACTCCCACCCCATCGGCCAAATCATTGCCCTGATTCCAAGTAAGACCAATGCTGCGGACACCAAGACGATAAAGGGTGCTGACCATGCTCAGTTGGCCCCCCAGAGCCTCTCCTCCCTCCACCGCCAACAACCCCCCTAATCTTTGATCCTCAGATAACCGCTTAAGATCCTCCTTGGATTTGACCAGGGTGACAAGATGAGCATTTCGTTCCAATTCCCCATGAAAGACCTCTATCCCCTCCAAAGCTCGTAAAACCGCTTTAGCGGGCTTATAGGCACTTTCAATAAAAACAGCAAAAAACTGTAGTCGAACACCGGCTTCCCGGAGACTGGTAAAGTCTGCCTGACCGTTATGCCTTTTATCTCCCAAATGCCTCTGACCGTGGAGCACATCCAAAATAGAATCACAATGTGCATCAATTATTTTCAAAAAACACCACTCCCTCTTCTGTCTATTATAATACACAGTTACAAAAGAAAAACCCGCCCCAAACATGAGCAGGTATAATTGGCAAAAATATTTTAATAGTAATTCTATCTTGGTTCAACAATAAACTTAATGGCTGTTCTTTCCTCACCGTCAATGACGATGTCAGTAAATGCAGGAATACAAATCAAGTCAACCCCACTGGGTGCCACAAATCCCCTGGCTATGGCTACTGCTTTGACTGCTTGGTTGATCGCTCCTGCTCCAATCGCTTGGATTTCCGCACCGCCTCTTTCTCGCAACACTCCAGCAAGAGCACCGGCTACGGAATTAGGGCTTGATTTCGCTGATACTTTCAAAACTTCCATGATTTTGACCTCCCGTAGTTATTTCGTTGTGTGGAGATTACCCATATTCAGTATATTCTGCACCATTAAGAGAAAAACCTCTTATTTTAAAAACTTTTTTCCTTTTTAGACCTCTATTGGCAAGTTAATACTCTCAATAGAGCAAGATAAACCATTGACAGAATTGATCTCTATTACCGCCCCGTTAAATTGGGAGGGACCCTTTGCCAGTTGAAACCTCACCGGCATATGTGATACAAACTTCTCCACAATCAAATCAGGGTCTATACCCAATACTGAATTAGCAGGACCGGTCATTCCTAAATCGGTAATAAATGCCGTACCTTTGGGCAGTATCTTGGCATCAGCCGTTTGTACATGAGTATGGGTGCCGCAAACGGCACTGACCTGGCCATCCAACCAATAGCCCATGGCACCTTTTTCAGAAGTAGTCTCAGCATGAAAATCTACTATGGTATTGACAGTGCTGTTAATAGTCTGGCGTAGTATTTCTTTCACACAACGGAAGGGACAATCCAGTTGTTCCATAAAAACCCGGCCTGCCAAGTTAATTACCGCCAGGGATTCTCCATCCTTCACTTCAAAAATACCGAAGCCTCTTCCCGGTGTTCCGGGAGGGTAGTTAGCCGGACGAATAATCCTTGGCTCCGTTTCTATATAATCTACTAATTCCTTTTTATCCCACACGTGATTACCCATCGTAATCACATCAACACCGGAATCAAACATCTCCTCAGCTACAGAGCGAGTAATGCCGTTACCGCCGGCGGCATTTTCTCCGTTAGCAATCACAAAATCAACATTGTATTCCTCGACAATTCTTCCTAATTCTCTTGCCAAAACCTGGCGCCCAGGCTTTCCCACCACATCGCCTACCACTAACACTCGCAAGCAGGCCCCTCCTTACTAATCCAGGATCTTATTTCTTAAAAACATGTACTTTACCTTCTTCTCTGTAGGCAATCAGCTTCTTTCTGGGTACGGCACCTTTGAAGTTTTCCAGCATATAACCGATAAACTCTTCCTGCAACAACAAATCATCTTCACCCACCGGCTCACCCGGCTCCAGGTCCTTCATCAGGCAATCTTCGAACTCCTCTTGCAAAAAGGAAATAATCAAGGATATTTCACTTTTAGATAATGCTGCAACATCATATGCTATTTTCATAACACTGATTACTTCTGAGGTTGTCCAACTGATAAACAACTCAGGCATTGTTTTCCCCTCTAAAAAACTATAGGCATGTAAGCACTCCAACAACCGCTTTTTACCCTCAACAAATCGTTCCTCCCCAGGACAATGAGCGAAACTAAAGGACAATGAAATTATATTATCATCCGGATTATAGCTGATTGTGCTAATTTCCGGATAGCGCATTAAGATGGAGATTAACAAGCCGGAACTTTCGGAAATAGTTTCTCCATTACTAAAATGTAAATCCAAGAGTTACACCTGCCTCTGCTGTATCGTCGTTTGGTCAATATTCTTCTCACCTGGAGTTATCTCCTTCCGGTTATGTAACTTATGCATTATTATTTTTTGTCACAAATGGGAAAGCGGTCCCGCAAGACCGCTTTTTTCCTATTTAGCATATTCAACTGCTCTGGTCTCCCTGATAACTACAACTTTGATCTGACCTGGGTACTCAAGTTCAGCTTCAATTTTCTTCACAATATCCCTAGCCAATCGAACGGAAACCAGATCGTCAATCTTGTCTGGTTTCACCATAATCCTGATCTCTCGTCCTGCTTGAATCGCAAAAGCTTTTTCTACTCCTTCGAAAGAATCTGCAATCTCTTCTAGCTTTTCCAATCTCTTAATATAAGTTTCCAGTGTCTCCCGTCGTGCTCCTGGTCTTGCTGCTGATACAGCATCAGCGGCTTGTACCAAAACAGCTTCTACAGTCAACGGATCAATATCTCCGTGATGAGCACCAATAGCGTTAATGACTTCAGGATTTTCCTTATATTTCTTCGCTAAATCCATACCGAGAGTCACATGGGGGCCTTCCACTTCATGATCTACTGCTTTACCGATATCATGTAATAATCCTGCTCTTTTAGCTAAAGCGACATCGACACCTAATTCAGCAGCCATCGCTGCCGCTAAATGGGCCACTTCAATGGAATGCTTCAGCACATTTTGACCGTAACTGGTTCTAAACTTCAGCCTGCCCAAGAACTTAACCAACTCAGGATGAATTCCGTGGATGCCGGTTTCAAAAACAGCTTGTTCCCCTTCTTCCCTGATCCGTTGGTCTACTTCTTTCTGAGCTTTCTCAACCATTTCCTCTATCCGGGCAGGATGGATACGACCGTCATTGATTAATTTTTCTAAGGCAACCCTGGCTATTTCGCGCCTGATAGGATCAAACCCGGACAGAATAACAGCTTCAGGAGTATCGTCAATAATGAGATCTACCCCTGTCAAAGTTTCCAACGCCCGTATGTTTCGCCCTTCCCGGCCAATGATCCGGCCTTTCATTTCATCGTTGGGTAGGGTTACCACCGAAACGGTAGTCTCAGCCACATGATCTGCAGCACAACGCTGAATTGCAAGAGTAATAATTTCCCTTGCCTTCTTATCAGCTTCATCTTTGGCTTGTGTTTCAATTTCCTTGATCATAATTGCAGCTTCGTGCTTTATCTCTTCCTCTATACTCTCCAACAACAAAGTTTTAGCCTCATCTGAGGTTAAACCCGACAGTCGTTCCAATTCCGCTAATTGCTGCTGGTAAACTTCCGTCAGGCTGGTTTTTAAATCCTCTAATTCGTTTTCTTTGCGATGCAGGTTCTCTTCTTTGCGCTCAATTGCATCGCTTTTCCGATCAAGGGTTTCTTCCTTCTGAACCAAACGCCTCTCCAAACGCTGCAATTCATTACGACGTTCCCGGTTTTCCCTTTCCACCTCATTGCGCAACCGGTGGACTTCTTCCTTGGCCTCTAAAATCGATTCACGTTTCTTGGCTTCAGCATCTTTTTGAGCTTCTTCTATTATCTTAGCCGCCGCTTCCTCCGCTGACGCAATTTTGGCCTCCGATATATACTTACGGATAAAATAACCTGCCGCAACACCTATAATCAGAGCGATTATTCCAATCAAAAAAATCTCCCAAAAAATATTTTTCACCTCCTGTTCCTCAGATATTTAATTTGATAAGCTAATGTTACAAAATAATGCCGAGCAAAACTCGGCATATGTTAGAAAGCTATCACCTTATTCCCATTTTGCGTCCAACTGAAGACGAGAACTATTGTACGCAAGCTAAGCAGGTCATTACCGATGGCATAAGACCAACACTAAAGGTACCCATAATCCGCTTCACATCTATATGGAAAACACAAGGTGGTAGTTTCCAACATAACTCTTCCCCTGTATTTTAATATTGTTGGGGGCATCATGTCAAGTTTGATCATTTTTGCATAGAATTAGCCCAAGCTCAAAAGCAGCCTGATAAATGAGCTGCTTGGAAAATCCACGTCGTGCCAAATAGTTGAATACCTTACACGTGACGGTTTGCCCATCCGACATTTTGGTCATACATCCTTTAAGCACCTGCTTGGCCAGAATCAACTCCTGTTCCAAGGGCAATAATTCATCCAAGGCTTTTTCAATGAGATCCATTGCCACGCCTTTTCTGCTTAATTCCTGCTTTAACCGCCATCTGCCCATGGGTTTTAGACGAATACGATCTTCAATCCAGATTAGAGCAAATTCATAATCATCAAGATACTTTCTTTCCTGACAGTAGGCCAATACGAAATCTATCGTATTTTCGTCGTACTGCCTCCGGTGCAACTTCTGCTCCAACTGGGCTCTGGTATGCCTCTTTCTTGCCAATGCAGCCAAGGCATAAGACAGAGCTTCCACTATTCAACCGGTTCCTTTTCTTCCCCTTGCTCTTTGGCCGGGAAGTAGTGGTTTCGGATGGCCTCTTCAATAGCAGCCGCTATTTCCCTGTTCTCCTTTAAAAAATCTTTAGCATTCTCCCTGCCTTGACCTAATCTTTCATCATTATAAGAGTACCAAGCCCCGCTTTTTTGGACAATATTCAATTCCGCCCCCAGATCCAGAATACACCCTTCCCGGGAAATCCCTTCACCGTACATAATATCAAAGTCAGCCTGTTTAAAGGGAGGCGCCATCTTATTCTTGACCACTTTGACCCTGGTTCTGGAGCCTACTAATTCAGTGCCCTGCTTTAAATTCTCCACTCTTTTAATTTCTAACCGAACTGAAGCATAAAATTTTAAGGCTCGTCCACCGGGAGTAGTCTCAGGATTGCCAAACATAATGCCTACCTTCTCTCGCAACTGGTTAATAAAAATAGCCGTAGTCTTGGATTTACTGATGGCTCCGGCCAGTTTACGAAGGGCCTGTGACATTAGCCGGGCCTGCAATCCCACATGGGCATCCCCCATCTCTCCTTCTATCTCAGCCCGGGGCACTAATGCTGCTACCGAATCAACAACCACCACATCTATTGCATTACTCCTTACCAGCGCTTCCGCAATTTCCAAAGCCTGTTCTCCTGTATCCGGTTGGGAGAGGAGCAAATTATCTATGTCAACTCCCAGTTTACCTGCGTAATTAGGATCCAGGGCATGTTCCGCATCGATGAAAGCGGCAATACCACCTTTTTTCTGTGCTTCTGCAATAATATGCAGTGCTACCGTAGTCTTACCGGATGATTCCGGGCCGAAGATTTCAATAATACGCCCTCTTGGTACTCCTCCAATACCAAGCGCCACATCCAGCGGTAGTGCACCGGTAGGTATTACCTCGATATTCATGCCTGCTGTTTGTCCCAATCTCATGATTGAACCCTTACCAAACTGCCTTTCAATCTGCAGCAAAGCTATTTCCAAAGCCTTTTGTTTATCTGACATGATGAACCCCCCTAAAACATATGTTCGGTTCTTTCAATTATATACCATCTTTTGAGTCCATGTCAATGAACAAAAAGCCGCCTTTCCAAGGAAAGCTTACCTGTCCTGCTGAAAAAGCTGAGGGTATCGGTAGCTGAGAGCATCCAGCCCCGGTGTTCCTGATCCATATGGAGCAGAACCATGGTATAAGGAACTTCCTGGTGAACTTGTAGACCTCTCACACCGGCAGCTCCGGTAGTACCGGCATCAATTAG
>JAAYOX010000235.1 GCA_012520135.1 Clostridia bacterium | reverse complement strand
AGGGGCGGTTCGTTCGCTGGGGGTAGGCTTTTTGAGTTTTCAACCTTCCGAAATAGCCAAGCTGGCGGTAATCATGTACCTGTCCCGGAATTTCAGCCGTTATCTCCAGCGGAACCAATCCCCTGACAAAGGATTTTGGACTGCACTGCTGGTACTGGGGATTGTCGGGGGTCTGATAATGCTCCAACCGGACCTGGGGACTACGGTGGCTTTGGCGGGTACTACCTTTATCCTCCTGGTCGCTGCCGGGGTTAGACTGTTGTACTTGGGTTTGATGGCTTTGGGAGGTTTGGCAGGAGTAGCCGCTCTCATTATTCTGGCTCCATACCGGATGAAACGGTTCCTGGCCTTTCTCGATCCCTGGTCAGACCCTTTAGGGGATGGATTTCAAGTTATCCAGTCTCTGCTGGCTTTAGGCAGCGGCGGTTTATTTGGTTTAGGCCTTGGGGCCAGCAAGCAAAAGCTGTTCTATTTGCCCGAGAGGCATACGGATTTTATTTTTGCCATTATCGGTGAGGAATTAGGATTTTTAGGGGCAGTTATGGTTCTCCTGCTGTTTTTCGGCTTTTTGTGGCGCGGCTACAAAATTGCCATTACAGCCCCTGATACTTTTGGTAGTTTGGTTGCTGTAGGGATTACCTCCATGATTGCTTTTCAGGCTGTGATTAATTTGGGAGTGGTCACCGGTTCGCTGCCGGTAACGGGAATTACCCTCCCCTTCATCAGTTACGGGGGCTCATCTTTATTGTTTACTTTACTCGGAGTTGGAGTCTTACTCAATATTTCCCGCTATGCTAATTTAAAATGAGTTTTAAGAGAGGTAGCTTGGATGAGGACAAGGAAGAAGCCTTTGACGGTGGTTTTGACCGGTGGAGGTACCGGAGGACATATTTATCCTGCCGTAGCCATAGGCAGGAAGCTTAAAGAATTATATCCTCAAGTGGACATCCATTACCTGGGTACCCCCCAAGGCTTGGAGGCTGAATTGATACCGGAGGAGGGGTGGCCTTTTTATAGGGTATCCGCCGCCGGATTAGCCCGTAAAATTTCGTTTAAGGCGGCAAAAGCCTTGGTGAAAACAGGCAAGGGCTATTGGCAGGCACGGGGTCACCTTAAGCGAATTAATCCGGAATTGGTATTAGGGACAGGAGGGTATGTATGTGGTCCCGTAGTCTTGGCCGCTTCCAGATTAGGGATTCCCACTTTGCTCCACGAACAGAATGCCTTTCCGGGATTGACCAACCGGTTGCTGGCCCGGGTGGCCAACCGGGTTTGTGTCACCTTTCCCCAGTCTGCCTCCTTGTTTCCTGCCGGAACTGATATTATAACCACGGGGCTTCCCATTCGCAGCCAAATAATGAATACTACCAGGCAGGAAGGCCTTGCAGGTTTAGGCTTGCAGGAGGGTTTCAGGATTCTGATAGTGGGGGGCAGCCAAGGCGCCCGTAGCATTAACCAGGCTATGCTCGAAGTCTACACTGAGTTGAAAGACAACAAGCAGATCAATTGGCTACATATTACCGGCCCTAAGGCTTACGAGGGTTATGTGAGGGAACTGGAGCAACAGGGAATAGACTTGGCACAACATGGAAATATTAGGATAATGCCTTATGTATATCGAATGGAAGAGGCTTTGAGTGTTTCCGATTTAGTAATCGGCAGGGCAGGGGCAAGCTTTCTGGCAGAAATAATGGCTAAGGGATTGCCTTCTATTTTGATTCCTTATCCTTTTGCTTCGGAAAATCATCAGGAATATAACGCTAAGGCTTTGGCAGACGAAGGGGCAGCCATTGTGATTAAAGAACAGGAATTATCGGGAACGGTACTGGCTCATCAAGTGAAAGAACTGGTAGCCCGGCCGGAGCGCTTGGAAGCTATGGCCCAAGCCGCGGGAGGTTTAGGTAAACCCAACGCCGTGGACCTTATTATCGAGCAAATGTTGTCATTGATAGCAGCAGAAAGTTAACAAAAGCAAACATTACAGCCGTAAGCGAGCTACTTGAAATGGAATTTTGTCAACAGTCGTGTTCATGTTGAAGAAAGACGACCGGCGACTGAATACTGAATGTGGACATGCTTTGGTAACCAAAATTTTATCCGTTGCATAAGATGCTCTTGAAGATATGAGTTAGATTATCTTTCTGCGATGGAGGAAGGAGTTGAAATGGTGATAGAGCAGGTAAGGCAGAAAGAATTCACCCATTTTATCGGTATTGGCGGGGTAGGCATGAGTGGCCTGGCCAAAATCCTGTTGGAAAAGGGCTATAAAGTCAGTGGCAGTGATTTGGCTGCCAATGAGACCACAAGCAAACTGTCATCCCTAGGGGCTACAGTTTTTCATGGCCATCACCCGGAGCATTTACCGGCTTCGGTAGAAAGAGTTGTAGTTTCATCCGCTATTAAAGAGAATAACCCCGAATTACAAAAGGCCCGGGCGTTAGGCCTCTCTATTATCTCACGAGGGGAACTGCTGGCGGAGCTGATGGCCCGGGAAAAAGGGATTGCCGTAGCAGGTTCTCATGGCAAAACTACTACTTCCTCCATGATCGCCTGGTGTTTGGAGAAAAACGGTTGGGACCCTACCATCGTAGTGGGAGGAGAAGTCACCAACATTGGGGATAATGCCAAACTGGGCCGGGGGGAATATATGGTAGCTGAGGCAGATGAGAGTGACGGCTCTTTTTTGAAGCTTAATCCTTACATAGCTGTAGTGACCAATGTGGAGGATGATCACCTGGATCATTACGGCACTTTTGACAACATAGTAACAGCTTTTGCTGATTTTTTGGCCTTGGTGCCGCCCACGGGATTTTCGGTAGTAGGTACCGATTCCCCGGTGACAAAGGCCTTGGCAAAAGAACAGCCAAAGGTGATTACATACGGTTTTGATGCTGAGGCTGATTACCGGGCAGTCCAGTTACAACTTACGGAGAATCATTCTAAAGCTACCGTTCAATATAAAGGGACCTATCTGGGAACCTTGGAGCTTAAGATGCCGGGGAAGCATAATATTGGCAATGCTTTAGCTACGGTAGCAGTCTGTTTGGAATTAGGTTTGTCTTTTGGTGAAATAACTGAGGCCTTAGCCTCTTTTCAGGGAGCAAAAAGGCGTTTTCAGCACCTGGGAACAGCCGGGGATATTAAAGTTGTCGATGATTATGCCCATCATCCTACAGAAATAAGCGCTACCTTGGCTGCAGCCAAGCAGCTTGAACCCCGAATCCTATGGGCAGTTTTTCAACCTCATCGCTTTTCCAGAACCCATCAGTTATATCAGGAGTTTGGGAAAGCTTTTAAAGACGCAGATCAAGTGGTAATTACTGATATCTATGCTGCCGGCGAAAGTCCTATTCCCGGGGTTTCCGCCGAAATAATTGTGAAAGCCATTGAGGAGGAAGGCGGGAAAGTAGTCTATCTACCTGGGCAGCAGGAGATTGTTACTTATCTCAGAGACCACTGTGGTCCCGGAGATATGGTCTTGACCTTAGGGGCCGGTGACATTTGGCAGGTAGGTTCAAAGCTCTTGCAGCAGCTCCGGAGTTAGGGCTTTAAAGGGAAGTAGGTGTTGGAGAATGGATTTAAGCATCTTAGCCGGCGAATTGCAGCAGAAGATTAAAGGAAAAATCTTAATCAATGAACCCTTGAAAAACCATACTACCTTCCGGATCGGAGGACCGGCTGACCTGTTGGTAGTTCCCGCTGAGGTGGAAGAGCTCCCTTATTTGCTGGAATTTGGTGAGGAAAAAGGATTGCCGGTAACCCTGCTGGGAAACGGTTCTAACGTATTGGTCAGAGACGGGGGCATTCCGGGTCTGGTGATTAAGCTGGCAGGTGGTCCCAAGCAAATTCAATTTGATGGAACCGGTGTGGTGGCGGATGCGGGAGCTTTGATGCCTCGCTTGGCCCGGGAGGCCCAGAACAGAGGCCTTACCGGGTTGGTGTTTATGATTGGTATTCCCGGTACGGTGGGCGGGGGGGTAGTGATGAATGCCGGTGCCCATGGCCAGTGTATGGAGCAAGTCGTAACTCGAGTTGAAACCATCGGACCGGATAGGAAGATGCGTTTGCTTCCCCCAATGGCTTTGCAAATGGGTTACCGTAATAGCAGTTTACAGGGTAATTTTAACTATGTCACCAGGGTTTATTTTAAACTAAGCATGGGGGAAAAAGATCGCATCAGGGAACAAATGGAACATAATTTGGAATTTCGTCGTCAGAAGCAGCCTTGGAACCGGCCCAGTGCCGGCAGTGTGTTTATCAATCCACCGGGCCAGGCGGCGGGTTTTCTGTTAGACAGGGCCGGTGTCAAAGGGTTGACCAGAGGTGGAGCCCAAGTGGCCGAGGAGCACGCTAACTTTATCATTAATAAAGGTGAAGCCACTGCCCGGGATGTGCTGGCCTTAATTGAAGAAATGCAGCGGTTGGTGATCAAACTATTTGGTGTTGAACTGAAAACAGAGATCCAAGTATTGGGAGAGGATCTTAATCGCCGGGGGTGAGTATCCTGGATAAACTT
>JAAYOX010000234.1 GCA_012520135.1 Clostridia bacterium | reverse complement strand
ACCAAATCTACCCCGGGAATGTCCATTACTTCCTGAGGAGCTACCTGAGCATAACAGCCGGATACAACTACCACTGCATCGGGATTTTGGCGTACCGCCCGCCGAATCATCTGCCTGGACTTGCGGTCCCCCAAATGGGTTACCGTACAGGTATGGATAACATATACATCGGCAGCCTCATGGAAATCCACTGTTTCATAGCCTGACTTACGAAAAATGTTTTCCATGGCCTCGGCTTCATTTTGATTCACTTTACATCCCAGAGTGTGAAATGCTACTCGTCTAGCCGTCAATCCTTAAAACCCCCAAATCCCCTAATTGGTACATCACGATAGCCACAGTAGCTATAGCAGCTGTTTCCGTTCGTAAAATGCGAGGTCCCAAAGACAAGGGAATGGCACCTTTATTTTTGGCCATTAACAATTCTTTCTCCGGTAAGCCCCCTTCCGGTCCGATGATCAAAGTAATACCGGCGGCTTTTTGGGCTTGGGGAGATAATAAAATTTCTTTTAAGCCCCGGGAGCGCTCTTCTTCCCAGGGCAGTAAGACCAAATTGCGTTCCGGCAATTCTTCCAAGGCTTCAGCCAGGCTGACAATAGGGCTAACTGAAGGAATACAACCCCGGCGGCTCTGTTTAGCAGCCTCTTGGGCAATTCTTTGCCACCGCTGGACTCGAGCTTCCGCTTTGGCTCCAGACAGTTGCACTACCGAGCGTTCCATGGCTACGGGAACCACCCGGGAAATCCCCAATTCCACAGCCTTTTGAATAATCAGTTCCAGCTTGTCCCCTTTGGGTAGGCCTTGAAGCAATGTCACCTCCAAGGAAGGCTCCGAATAATCAGGACTGACGGATTTTATTTCAGCAACGGCTCTTGATTTATTTATCTGCGTAAGCACACAAAAATATACTCTGTCCTCACCGTCACTGACGGTAATAGTCTCCCCGGGTTTCAACCGCAACACTCGGGACAAATGCTCCAAATCATTACCGGTAATTACAATTTCTTTAGCCCCGATTTGCTGCGGGGAAATGATAAAATGATGTGCCACATTTAATCCTTCCTTGCCACCAGGGAAACCCATTCCCCTTCTTCAATTATTTCCACTAAATGATAACCTGTATTTAACAGTTTTGCCTCCACTTCCGGGAAGCGATGCTTGATAATTCCTGAGGCCAATAAAAGGCCTGCCGGGCTTAGCCTTTCAAAGGCATCCTCCGCCAAAGCCAACACCGGATCCGCCGTCAGATTGGCAGTAATCATCTGATACTGCCCTTCCAGCCCCGTCAACAGATCATTATACCGAACGGTAACTTGTTCACTCACATGATTCAACTGGACGTTCTGCTGGGCGATTTCCACCGCCAGGGTATCGATATCCAATGCTAATACCTGAGCGGCGCCCAGTTTGGCTGCCACAATAGCCAGGATACCCGAGCCTGTCCCTACATCCAGCACCCGGCTGCCTGGGCGGAGATATTTTTCCATGGCCCGGATCACCATCGCCGTGGTGGGATGATTGCCGGTACCAAAGGCCATACCGGGATCTAACCAGATCACCGTTTCTCCCGGTTGAGGCCGGTACTCCTCCCAAGAAGGGCTGATAACGATAGTTTCACCGATATGCTGGGGTTTATAATATTCCTTCCAGGCGGAAGACCAATCAGCCTCCGCAATTTCCGCATAGGACACCTTAGCCAACCAGGAAACGAAATGCTGCTCCAGCTCAGCCAACTGCTTCTCAAAAAGCTCAAGGCGTTCTTCCAACCGCTGATCCATTGGCAGATACCCTTTAATGACCACGTTTTCTGCCTCCAGGAGTTCCGAGGGTAGTTCATAGGCATCCCAAAGATCCTCTTCCACATAGCGGGCAATAACCCGGGGATCTTCAATAACCACTCCCTGAGCACCTACTTCGTAAAACAGGTTTGCCACTGCTTCGCAAGCTTCTTCCGTCGTTTCCACCGTGATCTCCTGCCAATTAGTCATGGAAAACCGCCTTTCTTGAATAAAACTTTTAGCCCATGAAAGCTTCTTTTACCTTGTCAAAGAAGCTTTTGTCTTTTACATTGAAATTAGATTGTCCCAGCGTTTTACCAAACTCCCTCAAGAGTTGTTTTTGTTTGTCATTCAAGTTTGTGGGGACTACAACCTGTACCTTAACGTGTTGATCTCCCCTACCTGACCCATGGAGCTTGGGTATTCCCTTACCTTTCAGGGTGAAACTGGCTCCCGTTTGGGTTCCCTCAGGTATCCGCACGGTACTCTTGCCGTCTAAAGTATCCACTTCTATTTCATCACCCAAGGCAGCTTGGACCACTGTAATAGGGATCTCCATATAAACATCCTGATTTTTTCTTTGAAAGACTTTATGAGGTCTGACTTTAATCACTACATACAGATCCCCGGAAGGACCTCCCAAAGTACCTGCCTCTCCTTCCCCTGCTACCCGCAACCGGGAACCGGTGTCTACCCCGGCAGGTACGGTCAGGGAAATCTTGCGAGTCCGGCGAACCCGACCTTGACCATGACAGGTACTACAAGGAGAAGTGATGACCTCCCCGGTTCCATGGCAGTGATGACAGGTTCGGATGCTCTGGAACCGGCCAAAGGGCGTATTCTGGGCCGTCTGGACCTGGCCCGTGCCGTTACATACATGGCATGTACTGGGGGTAGTACCCGGTGCCGCCCCTGTTCCGTCGCAAGTTTTACAGGTTTCGGTTCTGGGAATAGAGATATCTTTTTTTACACCGAAAGCCGCTTCTTCAAAAGTAATCGTTAAGTCGTAACGAAGATCGGCACCTCTTTGGGGACGTCTGGCGGCAGCGGCACCTCCACCCCCAAAACCCGAGCCCCCAAAAAACATGTCAAAGATATCCTCAAATCCCCCGAAACCTGTGCCCTGGAAACCGCCGCCACCAAAACCGCCAAAACCGGCTCCGTTTGTTCCTGCGTGACCAAACTGATCATACTGGGCCCTTTTTTGTTCATCACTTAAGACTTCATAGGCTTCGGATATTTCCTTAAATTTCTCCTCAGCTTGTTGATCTCCAGGGTTAACGTCGGGATGGTATTTGCGGGTCAATTTACGATATGCTTTTTTGATCTCATCCTGAGTGGCCCCTTTTGGGACACCTAGAACTTCATAATAATCCCTCTTGGCCAAACTCTTCCCCTTCCTTCTGACCACAGATTATAGCCTTTCCAATTATATGCATCCTTTAACAGCAAAGGTGCACCAAGCTTGAAAGTTTGATAGGGACCACAATAGGGTCCCTCTGTTTCTTGACTAATAGCGTAAGGCTGTAATGATTTGCGGAGCGGGCGTTGTGCCCACAGCCGTCGGCAGCTTGCTGCCGGTAACGGCGTAGGGGCTTCGCCGTAGCGAAGCAAACATTACCAGCCTTACGCGGTCTCGCAAAAATGATACTATGTCAATAGTCTGAGGGACGACTAATGGGTCCCTAGTGCCTACTTATCATCATCAACCTTAAAATCTGCATCTACTGTCTCACCGCCGGACCCCGGGCTGCCTTCCCCTTGGGCACCCTGTTGAGCTTGAGCGTTTTGTTGATAAATCTTGGTGGTGATAGCGTAGATGGCTTCTGACAGTTCTTCAGTGCCTTTTTTAATGGCATCCAAATCATCCTGCTCCAGTGCTTCCTGCAAGCTCTTGCGAGCAGCTTCCACCTTTTCCTTATCGGCTGCTTCTACTTTATCCCCAAACTCTTTCAGGGTCTTTTCCGATTGATAGATGAGAGAATCAGCCTGATTTCTGACTTCTACTTTTTCTTTCCGCTTTCGATCTTCTTCGGCCTGTTTTTCTGCTTCTTTAATCATCCGGTCAATTTCTTCATCACTTAAACCGGTATTGGATTTAATAGTAATCTCCTGTTGTTTACCTGTACCCATATCCTTAGCGGAGACATGGACGATACCGTTGGTGTCAATGTCAAACTTAACTTCAATTTGCGGTATTCCCCTAGGGGCAGGAGGAATGCCGTCTAAGGAGAACCGGCCTAAAGTTTTATTGTCGGCAGCCATGGCTCTTTCCCCTTGCAGCACATGAATATCCACGCTGGTCTGATTATCCGCTGCGGTACTGAAGATCTGGCTCTTGGAAGTAGGAATGGTGGTGTTTCTTTCGATTAATTTAGTAAAGACACCGCCTAAGGTTTCTATTCCAAGAGAGAGGGGAGTTACGTCAACCAAAACCACGTCTTTAACTTCCCCGGAAAGAACACCGGCCTGAATGGCAGCCCCTAAAGCCACACACTCATCAGGGTTAATCCCTTTATGAGGCTCCTTACCGATAAATCTTTTAATGGCTTCCTGCACCGCCGGAATCCGGGTAGAACCTCCTACCAGCACTACCTTGTCGATATCTTTGGGTTCCAAACCGGCATCAGCCAAAGCTTGACGGGTCGGTCCCATAGTCTTATCCACTAAGTCTGCCGTCAATTCATCGAACTTGGCTCTCGTCAGATCAATGTCCAAATGTTGAGGACCTGAGTCAGTGGCGGTAATAAACGGAAGATTAATATTAGTGCTGGCCACGGAAGATAATTCGTGTTTTGCCTTTTCGGCAGCTTCCTTCAAACGCTGCATGGCCATTTTATCTTTGCTTAAATCAACACCGTGAGACTTTTTGAACTCGGATACTAAATATTCAACAATTCTTTGGTCAAAATCATCACCGCCCAGCTTGTTGTTACCGCTGGTAGCTTTAACCTCAAAAACCCCGTCTCCCAGTTCCAAGATAGAAACGTCAAAAGTACCGCCGCCTAAATCAAAGACCAAAATGATCTGATCCTCGCTTTTGTCCAAGCCGTAAGCCAGGGAAGCAGCAGTAGGTTCATTAATGATCCTCATAACTTCCAACCCGGCAATACGACCGGCATCTTTGGTCGCTTGACGTTGGCTGTCGGTAAAGTAGGCAGGAACGGTAATAACCGCTTTTGTCACCGGTTCGCCCAGATAAGCTTCCGCATCAGCTTTCAGCTTTTGCAGGATCATGGCTGATATTTCCTGGGGAGTATATGAACGATCATCGATATTGACCTTGTAATCAGTACCCATTTCTCTTTTGACGGAAGCGATAGTACGAGTGGGATTTGTAATGGCTTGCCGCTTGGCCACTTGCCCCACTAAACGTTCTCCGTCTTTGGTAAAAGCAACTACGGAAGGGGTGGTACGAGCACCCTCAGCGTTGGTAATAACTACAGCTTCACCGCCTTCCATCACTGCCACACAAGAGTTAGTAGTTCCAAGGTCAATGCCAATTATTTTACTCATGGGATCTCCTCCTTACACATTAGCAATTCTATATACTTTTAGCCACCCGAACCATACTGGGCCGCAATACTTTTTCATACAAGGTATAACCTTTTTGCAACTGGTCTACGATCATGTTTTCTTCATATTCATCAGTCTCTACTTGGGCTACCGCATGATGCTTTTCCGGATCAAATGCTTCATTGGCAGTAGGAATTACCGCCAACCCTGCTTTCTCCAATGCTTCTATTAACTGCCGGTAAATCATTTCCATACCGGCAGCAAATTGGGTTAATTCCGATTTGCCTTCCGCCGCCGCCAATGCCCTTTCAAAATTGTCCAGCACAGGCAACAATGAAAGGATTACTTGCTCGGAACCGAATCTGGTTACATCTTCTACTTCTTTGCGCGTACGCCGCCGGTAATTATCAAAATCAGCCTGGAGCCTGGCCAACCTGTTGGTCAACTCCTCATTGATATGCCGTTGTTGCTCCAACAAGGATTCCCAATCAGGGGTTTCCTCAGATTCTTCAGCTAAATCCTCTGTTGCCTCCAGGTCCTCCTCGGCTGCAACTTCCTCCTGTTTTTCCTCCTGCGTCTCTTTGAGCTCCTCATCCTTTTTAAGCTCTTCCGTCACAACATCCACCACCCTTTTTGACACTTTATGTACCATCCAGCCGTTCCAAACAATGTTCAAGGAAATGAATCCCCGTGGGATTCATTTCCTTACTGCTCGCTAACAAACTACATCTTCCTAACCGGCAGTTTGTCCTTATTCATATAGTTTCGATAAAACCTCGCGAAGTTGCTGGGCCATCGTCTCTACCAGAGTTACTGTTTTGGCGTAGTCCATTCGTGTGGGACCCAAAATCCCAATATGCCCCATCAGTTCGCCGTCCACAACATAGGTTGCGGTAACCACACTACATTCATTGATTCCCTCAACCTGGTTCTCTCCGCCAATTTTAATGCTTAAACCGGTTTCCGGACTGTTCGCCAGTATTTCTCTAATAACATCCGGGCTTTCCAGTAGTTCTAAAATACCTCTGACCTTATCCAAGTCTTTGAATTCCGGTTGGTTGAAAATGTTGAGAGCACCGCTTAAGGATATGTGCCCGCCGGCACTCTGGTCACCGTCTCCTAACAGTACATCAACAATGGCTTGGATCACTTTACGATAGGCATATAATTCCTGATAAATATCATCAAGGACTTCTTTACCGATTTCCGCCATAGCTACTCCTTTGAGACGACTGTTCCAGACACGGGTTATCCTTTCCAGGTCCGCCTCCGTAAGACTTGGCGGAATGTCCAACAGATAGTTGCTGACAGCGTTACTCTGAGACACGGCCACCAGCAGTGCTTTATCGGTGGCCAAAGGCAACAACGCCACTTGCTTAATTCGCTCACTCTTTTGATATGGCCCCATAATGAGAGAAGTATAGTTGGACATCTCCGATAACAATTCTGCACTTACATTAATAACATCTTGGATCTCCCTAATCCGTTTAGAGAACCGCTGCCTAATATATTCTTTTTCTGCTTCCCCGAGAGTTTGTTTTTCCATTAAACAATCTACATAATACCGGTAGCCGGAATCGGAAGGAACCCTGCCTGCAGAAGTATGAGGTTGTTCAATATACCCCATCTCCTCCAAGTCCGCCATTTCATTACGAATGGTGGCAGGACTGACACCTAATTGGTATTTGCGGGCAATAGTTCTTGAACCGACAGGCTCTGCGGTAGAGATGAAATCCTTAACAATAGCCAACAATACCTTTTTCTTGCGCTCATCCATCGGCATTGTCCTCACCCTTTTTGTTAGCACTCTATCGGATTGAGTGCTAATTCTTACACCATGAAAATACCACTTACCGGCTACTTTGTCAAGATAAAAGACCTAATGATATATTATACAAACGCCTCAAAAACTATATTAGCAATTGGTAGCCCCATAGCAGACAACTTTAAATGCCGGTTATCGATAATAAGAAGCCCTGCACTGATCATTTTTGCCGTTTCCTCACGGAATATTGCTTGTAAATCCTTGCCATACCTGGCTTTAAAGTCTGTTAGCGATACTCCCTCCATGGTTCTCAAACCCAAGATTACCGTTTCGGCCATTTGGTCCTTAAGGTTCAGAACTATCTCCTCTTCAACAGGTTTTTCCCTTTGTTTCAAGAGCTGTTGATATTCATTAATATCTGATACGTTAGTCCACCTCTTATTATCAATATATGAAGCAGCAGCCACTCCCAACCCTAAATAGGGCCTAGTCTGCCAGTAACGAAGATTATGCCTTGCTTCATAACCCGGTTTGGCATAATTTGAAATCTCATAATGAATGTATCCCTTCTCCCGGCATTGCTTCTGCACTTCATCAAACATCAAGCGAGCCAGGTCTTCGCCGGCCGGACTAATCTTCCCCCGGGCTGCCAACTCTCCCCAAGGGGTCCCCTCCTCAATTTTCAGCCCATAAGCCGAAAGATGCTCCGGGTTAAGGGACAAGGCTTCCTCCAGGGTATCCTGCCACTGAGCTAAAGTCTGCCCGGGAAGTCCGTAGATTAAATCCAGGCTTAAATTGGTGATACCAACCTCCCGCGCCATTTGAACCGCTTCCCTAATTTCAGCCACACCGTGCTGTCGCCCCATACAGACCAAATGTCGCGGGTTAAATGATTGAACCCCCAGGGATAAGCGGTTAACTCCTTCATCGCGAAGCAATTTCAGTTTCGGCAGATCAAGAGTACCGGGATTGGCCTCCACCGTCACTTCGATGTCAGGCAGCCAATTAAAAAAAAGACGGCTAGCCTCTAAGACTCGCCTCAAACTGTTACCGGATAGGCAGGTGGGAGTCCCGCCTCCTAGATACAAAGTATCAATCACCCGGTCATCGCTATCCAATTCCCGCCGGTATAACTCCATTTCCTTTTCCAGGGCGTCAAGATAGCTGTCTACCTTGCTTTCTGATACAGGAAAAGAAATGAAATCGCAGTAGTTGCACTTTTTTAAGCAAAAAGGTATGTGAATATAAAGGCCAATAGACATTTTGCAATCCTTTCTTCTGAAGTGTGAGGCGGTTTCTATTAATTCAAGCACTCACCAACGCTCCAGGCTATAATGATTACTTCGCTACGGCGGAGTGCCTACGCCGTTACCGGCAGCAAGCTGCCGACGGCTGTGGCCCAACGCCCGCTCCGTAATCCATTATAGCCTTACGCTACTAACTATGGCCGCGATGCCCCAGTAATTAATCATCAATTTGCAATACCGCCATGAATGCTTCCTGGGGTATCTCCACATTGCCTAACTGCTTCATCCGCTTTTTACCTTCTTTTTGTTTTTCCAGCAGTTTCTTCTTACGGGTAATATCACCGCCGTAGCATTTGTCGATAACGTTTTTCCGCAGTGCCTTGACGGTCTCCCTGGCAATCACCTTATTTCCGATAGCCGCCTGAATAGGCACTTCAAAGAGCTGGCGGGGGATTAACCGGCGAAGTTTGTCCACTAAGGCCCTTCCCCGGTGGTAAGAGTTGTCCTGGTGAACAATGCAGGATAGAGCGTCCACCAGTTCACCGTTAATCAAAATATCCAGCTTGACCAGTTTGGATGCTTGGTATCCGGTCAATTCATAATCCAGGGAAGCATATCCTTTCGTCCTGGATTTCAGTTGATCAAAGAAATCGAAAATGATCTCACTTAAAGGTATGGCATATTCAATACTCACTCTGGTGGGAGTCATGTAGTCCATGGTCACAAAAGTACCTCTTTTCTCCTGGCACAACTCCATGACCGCACCTACAAAATCGCTGGGCACCATAATATTCGCTTTAACATAAGGTTCCTCAATCATCTCGATGGCTTGAGGTTCCGGTAAATGGGCAGGGTTATCCACATAGAGGACTTCTCCGTCGGTTTTGGTAATCCGGTAAATAACGCTGGGTGCCGTGGTGATGAGACTTAAATTGTATTCCCTTTCCAGCCGTTCCTGGATAATCTCCATATGCAGGAGCCCTAAAAATCCGCACCGGAAACCAAAACCTAAGGCATTGGAAGTCTCCGGTTCATAGTAAAGGGAAGCATCATTTAGTTTGAGCTTTTCCAGGGCATCTTTCAAGTCTTCATAATCATTAGTCTCTACGGGATAAAGGCCACAATAGACCATGGGGACCGCTTTTTTATAGCCCGGCAACGGCTCCGCCGCCGGGTTTTTAGCACCGGTAATAGTGTCCCCCACCTGGGTATCTGCCACATTCTTAATACTGGCCGCCAAAAATCCCACTTCACCGGCGGACAGGCTATCGGCAAGTACCATTTCCGGCACAAAGACTCCCAGTTCATTTACTTCAAAGATTTTACCCGTTTCCATCATCTTGATCTCCATTCCTTTTTCCAGTTTTCCTTCCATCACCCGGAAATAAGGAATCGCCCCTTTATAACTGTCAAAATGGGAATCAAAAATCATAGCACGTAGCGGAGCATCTACCGAGCCTTGGGGAGCCGGTATCCGGTTGACAATAGCCTCCAAAATCTCCTGAGTTCCTTCCCCGGTTTTGGCGGAAGCCAGGATAGCATCAGAAGCGTCTAACCCGATGACATCCTCTATCTCCTGTTTCACCCGTTCCGGATCGGCATTAGGTAAATCAATCTTATTGATGACAGGAATAATCTCCAGATCATGCTCCAAGGCCAAGTAAACATTGGCCAAAGTCTGAGCCTCAATGCCCTGGGCAGCATCTACGATTAAAAGAGCTCCTTCACAGGCAGCCAGACTCCGGGACACTTCATAAGTAAAGTCCACATGACCCGGGGTGTCAATAAGATTTAAAGTGTACTCGTTTCCGTCCGAAGCCTGGTATTTCAGGCGGACAGCCTTGAGTTTAATAGTAATACCCCGTTCCTTTTCCAAATCCATTTGGTCTAACAATTGTTCCGACATTTCCCGCTGGCTGACGGCTCCGGTATACTCTAGCAACCGGTCGGCCATGGTAGATTTGCCGTGATCAATGTGAGCGATGATGCAAAAATTGCGTATTTTTGACTGCCAATTGGCATGGGTCATCTATACCTCTCCCTTAACTTGCAAAAAATCTACATTTTATCCTGAATAAACATTATAACAAAAGTCCGGCTAAAAGTCAGGAGAAATTTAAACCTTTGGCTACTCTGCTACGCCACAATTTAAGAACCAGTTCTGCTTCTTCCATTTTTAAAGCTACGGTGATGCCACCGTAAGTAATCATTCCTGAGGCCACTGCCAAAACTATTTGCAGCAATTGCCCGCTTTTTGTGGCAGTATCAAACCAGATGTCACCGCCATAAGCGGTTAAATGCAGTACAATCCCCATAAAAAGAGAGGCAATTAAACTTTTATTAAACGAAGACAGGATTACTGTCCATTTTCCTGCCCCCGCCAACTTCCGGCGAAGCACCCAAAATAAAGCTCCCATGTTAAAAATACCTGCCAAAGAATAGGCCAATGCCAATCCCCCATGACCCAAAGGAGCCCGTAAAGTAATATTAAGGATAATATTAATTACAATCGTCAATATTCCTATTACAACGGGCGTAACCGTATCTTGCAAAGCATAAAATGTGCGGCTTAACAATTGAATGGAGGCATAGGCACAAATACCTATACTGTAAAACATTAACGCATGGGCTGTAGCCGCTGTGTTTTCAGGAGTGAACAAGCCCACTTCAAAGAGCAGGCGGATTAAAGGTATCCTTAAGATCACCATTCCGACGGTGGCAGGCAAAGCCAAAAATGTAATAAAACGAAGTCCCAATGACAAAGCTTCGCCAAAGGCTTTGAGCTCTCGTTTGGCAGCATACTCCGTCAAAGTGGGAAAGAAGGCAACGGAAATAGCAATAGCAAAGACCCCAATGGGAAGCTGCATCAACCTCTGTCCTGTGCGCAACGCCGTCAACATTCCCCCGGGTAAATTTGAAGCCAGATTCTGGCTGACCAACAAATTGACCTGCATGACGGATAAACCGATTAGGACGGGAACAATGAGTTTGATAAGTTGCAATACCCCGGGATGACGAAGGTTTAATGAAAACCGGTAATTAAGACCGATTTTCATCAATCCCGGCAATTGCACAGCCAAATGCAGGAAAGCACCGGTTACTACACCCACGGCAAACCCGGTAATACCGTATACCCGGCTTAAGCAATAACCTACCGCTATGATTCCTAAATTATACAAAACAGAACCCGCTGCCGGAGCAATAAAGTGTTTGTATGAATGGAGGATGCCGGTCACAATACCGCTCATGGCCATTAATATGACTTGAAGAAACATAATCCTGGTCATTTGCACCGTAAGCCCCATACTCTCGGGGGGAAAGCCCGGCACCAGTAAGTTAATCAAATAAGGAGTATAAACAATTCCTGCCCCGACGCCGGCAATCAATAGGATTACCATCCAGTTAAATACGATGCCGGCTACCTCCCAGGCTTCTGTTTCCCTGTCCTGGGCCAGATAACCGGAGAATACAGGAATAAAGGCAGAGCTTAAAGCTCCGCCTACCAGCAACATATATAAAAAATCCGGTACTGAAAAAGCCGCGTTATAGGCATCGGTAATCCGGTTCTGCCCAAAATTGGCGTAAATAATAACATCCCTTACATAGCCCAGCAGCCGGGAAAGTACCATGGTTGTCATAATAAAGCCTGCCGCTTTGGCTATTTGTTTTCCCCCGGCCATATGACCTCTCCTTTTCCCCTACTGCAAGTAAATTACAGTTGAAATTCCTGGTTTCTGCCGGGCAGGTTACGCATCATTTCTTGAGCATGTCTGCCGTATTTTTTGACAATCTCTTCTACCTTACCCAAGAAACCTTCTAACTGATCCCGCCAAACTCCAACTTGCTCCACCGCCTGTACAACACCTGGAGACAAGGAATAGTCACGCCCTAAAACCGTAAGCTGTGCATCTATGCCGGTGTTGTCATACCGGATTAATCCGGGATAATCCGAACCGGTTACAGTATTGATACTTTGGCTGACCATATTTAAACCGGCAATGATGACAAGGATTGCTACCAGGAACAGTAGCCTCATCCTCCTGGTCATCGGCATCTTCCTCCCTATCTTCTACTTGTTGTTAATAAATTTGCCAGTTTCTTGGAAATTAATACATGTATCATCGTTTCCGGTTAATAGGTAGCCAAAATGAGATGCAAAAGCCAAGCACTAATCGCCTTTAGCCCGAAAAACGGCATGTTCCAAAAGTAATACCACTACTATGCCCATCAACAAACCATTACTGAAGACGGTCTGAAAGATAACGGGCAATTCTCCGTAAGCCTCAGGAGGAATAAACATCAAGCCCACACTGGTACACAAAGTGAGGCCCAGAATCAATAAATTGCGCCGGTTCATCTCCACCCGGGCGAGGTTCGAAAAACCGATACCAATCATTTGGCTGAATGTGGCAAAGGACACTGCATAAGCAACCGGAGCAGGAATCCTGGTAAAAAACTGTCCAAGGGGCCAAAGCAGCCCGACCAACATCAAAATAACAGTGGCCAATAGAAAGGGTAAACGGGAGCCAACTCCGGTCATCCGAATAAAGCCGGCAGAGTTAGCCAGGGGAATTGTACCAATTCCGGCAAAAACACCGGACAAAATATTAGAGATCCCGTTAAAAATGCCGCAGCTTTTGGCAGCCTCGGCCGGGACTTCCTCCCCTAATGCCTCTTGAATCGCTATTAAACTGGCCAGTTGGTTAGAAATCAATACCAAAGCTCCGATGAAAGCCGTAATCACCATCGCACCGGACATTTGGGGGTTGCCCCAGGCAAATAATTGAGGAAGATAGACCGGACTTCCACTAAGGGCTATCTGGGTCACAGGCTCTCCCAAGCCTAATAAGCTGTAGAGACCCCAGCCTACCATCAGACCGATTAAGGCTGAAAGGCTTTTTAAAAGCACGTTTCCCTTGTAGCTTAAATAAACTACCAGAGAGACTACCCCGATACTGGACAAAGCAACCAAAACACTAATCCGGCCGTTTTCATACCCTAACATTCCCTCTACAAAAGAACCACTCACCTGCAGGCCGGTAAGAATCAAAGTAAGGCCTACTACCAAAGGAGTAAAAAGTTTCTGCATTGAACCTAATAACCCGGCAAAACCAAACAAGGCCATTACAATACCTGAAAAAATCAAACCGAATTCCATATACCGCAATACTTCTGCCGGGGTCTGCCCGGTTACTGTTCCCGCCTGGTTGAATAAAATAAAAATGCTAAACCATAAGGCGGAAACTCCTTCAATGATAGGCAATCGATGTCCCCACAAAATCTGCAAAAAAGATCCGAGGCCAACTAAAAATGTGCTCCTTTGCACTAAAGCAGTAATCTCTTGAGGTGGAAGTTGGAAAACGTCACCGATCACCAAGGGATAAATGAGGTTTAGAGAGTAAATAAATAAGGCCCACTGGAGGGCAAAGAATATGGTCTGTACAGGGGAAGGGGTATCCTTTAGCTTAAAAAACAATTGTTGCTGCTTTTCCACGCCGGTCACCTCTGGTATATTTTGTGCTAAATCCGGTCCAATATCCTAGACAAATGCCTTTGTGTAACTTGATTAAAATAATAAGGAGCCTTACATACCCCAATTAAATTCTAACCGGGACGTCTGTTTGGCTCCGCATATTTTGATGAAAAAACCGCCGGAAAATACTTTTTCCAGCGGTTAATTGTTAACTCTGGGTTTGTACCGCTACAAGCTTGGCTGCTCCGTATTTTTCCCTTAATTTCGGTTTTTCAATTTTGCCCGTTGGGTTCCGGGGAACATCATCGAAAATTATTTTCCGGGGTCTCTTATACCGGGGCAGTTGAAGACAGAACTCCCTGATCTCGTTTTCCGTACACTGAACACCAGGCTTCAATTCAATAATAGCCGCTGTGATTTCACCTAAACGGCTGTCGGGCAATCCAATCACGGCTACGTCTTTGATGGCATCATGTTCCCTGAGAAAATCTTCTATTTGCACCGGATAGATATTCTCTCCACCGCTGATGATTACGTCTTTTTTCCGGTCAACCAGGTAGATGAAACCGTCCTCATCCATTTTAGCCATATCACCGGTAAACAGCCATCCGTCTTTCAGCACTGCCGCCGTAGCTTCCGGGTCATTATAGTAACATTTCATCACTCCCGGCCCCTTAACCACCAGTTCTCCGACTTCTCCCTGGGGCACCGGCTTACCCTTCTCATCGACAATTTTAACTTCCCAGTTATAGCCGGGAACACCAATAGCGCCTACCTTGTGGATATTCTCAATCCCTAAATGAACACAGCCCGGACCAATGGATTCACTGAGACCATAATTAGTATCATATTGATGATCAGGGAAGTATTTTTTCCAGCGATGAATTAAGCTGGGAGGCACCGGCTGGGCACCGATATGCATCAACCGCCACTGTGAAAGCTCATAATCTTCCAGCTTCACATCGCCTCTCTCAATAGCATCTAAAAGATCTTGAGCCCAAGGCACCAAAAGCCAAACAATGGTAATCTTCTCTTCAGATACGGTCTTCAAAATCCATTCCGGCTTAACTCCCCTAAGGAGCACCGCTTTGCTTCCTGCCAAGAGACTGCCAAACCAATGCATTTTGGCACCGGTATGATATAAAGGGGGAATACACAAAAAATTATCTTCACGGGTTTGGCCGTGATGGGCCTGCTCTGTATAGCAAGCAGACATCAAGCTACTATGTGAATGAAGAATGGCCTTGGGAAACCCCGTGGTTCCTGAGGAAAAATAGATGGCTGCATTGTCATCGTCGGTAATCTCAATTTGCGGAGCCTCCGACGAGCAGTTAGCTGTCAGCCGATCATAGCTTTCGGCAAAAGTAGGCCGGTTTTCCCCGGCATAAAATAAAGCCTTAACTTTGGGTATCTGATTATAGATAATCTCAATCCTACCGATAAACTCAGGACCGAAAATCAAAGCAGAAGCATCTGATAAATCTAAACAATACCTTATTTCTTCCGCGGAGTAGCGAAAGTTTAACGGTACGGCAATAGCTCCGGCTTTCAGAATACCAAAATAAATCGGCAGCCATTCCAGGCAGTTCATTAAAAGAATAGCTACCTTATCCCCTTTTTTTATTCCCCTTTTAATCAACAAATTGGCCAACCGGTTAGCTTTTTCATCAAAAACTCGCCAGGTCATATCCCGCCGGTACTCACCAAGGGGACTGTTTTCGATCAGCTCATACTCCATCCAAGTAACATTATGTTTTTCCTGGAGATCCATATTAATCTCAGTCAAACATTTTTCCTGACCGTACAACCTTGCATTACGTTCCAAAATTTCTGTAATAGGCATTTTGTCTCTCCTCCCGTTCTACCAGCCTACCCTAGAGATTGTATAAAACAACACTATCTTAAATTATAAAATGGGACAAGGTATTTAGCAACAACTTTTAACACACACCCGGTTTCTCCACTGGCTATTTAACCGCCAGGCCCCCTCGCTTTTTTGATTTTAGCTCCACTTCAGCCCTCCGATTAACACCAATTAGTTTTTAGTAGACAGCTTGTCCTGATCATGCTTGATCAGGTACTTACCTATGATGTTTATCTTTCCTTTTTGCTGGAAGTAGCCTAAAACGGCAAAGACAGCGGCCCCTATAGTGTCCAGGATCAAATCGGTCATGGTATCGTCCAGGCTGCCTCTTTGCATATTAAAACCAAAAACCTGGTCCATAAAATACTCATAGATTTCCCAAACAGCACCCATGGCTACCGCGAAACAAAAGGAAAAAAAGGATACAAAAACCGGACTTAAGTGCAAGGTGGTTCTGCTGCTTCTGTTCAAATAACTGACAATCAAAAAGCCGATATTCCCCAAAACAAGACCGGAAAAACCGTGGAGCATATTGTCCCACCACCAAAACCGGTCATAAAATTGCCGTATCTCACCTAAAAACATGGCACTGTAGATAAATAAAATAAGCACGATTTCAAATTCACTGGGAATATCAAGGTTTAAGCTTTTCTCTATAAAGGACGGAAGCATCATCACCGCTAAAGTGAAAAGAGAAAATGCTAAATAAGTCCAATTCTGTTCGAACACCGCCACTATGCCGGCAATAATTACCGTAATACGGGTTACGATAAATATCAAAAGCTTGGTATTTTCAATTTTTCTCATCTTATCCCCCCAGTACCCTAATCACAAAGCTGCACTTTGTCCGGCCAGGTAGCCCGAGGACCAGGCCCACTGCAAGTTGAAACCGCCACACAGGCCGTCAATATCGATAATTTCTCCGGCAAAGTACACCCCTTTAACCAATTTTGATTCCATGGTGTTTTCATCGATTTCCCCTGTATCTATTCCCCCGGCAGTCACTTGAGCACTGGGCCAGCTTTTAGTACCCCTTATTTTAAAACGCCAGTCCGTTAAAATGTCCCCAATCCTTTCCTGCTCCTGTACCGAAAGGCTACCGGCAGGACGTTTCAAATCATTAATCCCCGCCTCCATTAAGACTACCGGGATCAGCCTTTTGTTAATGAACCCTACCAGGCTAAAATCAACAGGCTTCTTGGCTCCTACCCGGAAACGCTTTTGCAGCTTCTGAAGGAGCTCCTCTTTAGACATGCTATCTATGACGCTTATTTTCAAAATGGCTTCTTTTCCTTGCTGCAACAATTCTCCTGCTTGCCTGCTGATCTGCAGAATGGGGGGACCGGAAACTCCATAATTGGCAAAGAGAATATCCCCTCTGTCTTTTGCGAGGGATTGGTTTTGATGTATGATTTCCGCAGTCCCTACGAGTTTTACTCCCTCGATCCTTTTAAAAAAAGGTCCTTCCAGCTTTAGTTGCACCAAAGCCGGAAAAACACCGGTAACCCTATGACCAAGTGCCTTAGCCAAATCATAACCGCTTCCGTCGGAACCACTGGAAGGCATAGCCTTTCCCCCGGTAGCAATAATCACCCGATCTGCCCGGTAAAGCTCACCGTTATCCAGTTCCAACTGAAACCCATTTT
>JAAYOX010000233.1 GCA_012520135.1 Clostridia bacterium | reverse complement strand
TAGGCAAAATTAATGTAGATCAATACTACTGCTGGAACTGTTTTGTAGAATATGATTGTCAAAATCGGATTTATCAAGTTGACGAAGACGGTAGTCTAGTTGCCTTAGGAAACGGAACCTAGATTTAACAGGAGGTATTATAATATGGCAATGGGATTTTGGCGTGGTATTATTACAGGCGGCATCATTGGCGGTTTAATCGCCAAGATGATGGGATCTCCCGTTAAGAAAATGGCGACTGAGGAGATGTCGCAACAAATGAGCAAAATGCGAGTTCAAGCGGAAAAAATGATGAACGAGGCACGAGAGGGAGTAAAGGGTATTGCCCGAAAAAAGTGAGGGATCATCTATCCCTCTTTTTTACTGTTTTCCCGGTTAAGAGGGGTGTGGGATTTGGCGATCAAAATAGCACCGAAAGTCTGGCATTGGCTCACGATAGTCCTGGCAGTTATCCTGGTTATCTTATTTATCTATTGGATCCGGTCTATTTTAATACCGTTTATACTGGCGTCAGTTTTGGCCTATATCTTAAACCCTATTGTAGAATATTGGCAGGAAAAAGGCTTTACCAGAACAGGAGCGATTATGCTGACTTATTTCCTGTTAGGGGCTGTAGTGTTGCTGGGAGTGATCTATCTTTTCCCTCTGTTTTGGCGGCAATTGGAAGTGCTCATGCTTTCAATTCCCGCTTATACCAACCAGGCACAAGAAACCTTGCAGAGCTTTTATAATGATTACCGGCGAATTGACATTCCTTTTACCATCAGGCAGGAAGTGGATCTGGCCCTCAACCGGGTTGAGGCTGTTTTGACGGAGACTACCGGACAAGTGATTAATGGAATTCTAAGCGTTTTTTCCTACATTTTCAGTATTTTAATTGCTCCTGTACTAACCTATTTTATTTTGAGAGATGAAGGATGCACTGCCCGGCGATTATTGGGAATGCTGCCCCCTAAGTGGGGAACGAAAGTGGTCGATTTATGGGAAGAAATTGATGTTCAATTAATCCGTTACATTAAAGGTCACTTGCTGGTAGCTTTCACCGTGGGATTATTAACTTCAACCGGTTTCTTTATCATTGGTTTGGATTTCCCTTTCCTGTTGGGTATTATTGTTGGTGTCGTGGATATCATTCCCTATTTTGGGCCTATTATCGGGGCAGTGCCTGCCTTTGCCGTAGGAATTCTTCATTCCAAAAGTCAGGCCATAGGTGCGTTGGCAGTAATCTTTATTGTTCAGCAATTGGAAAGTAATATTTTATCGCCAAAAATTATCGGTTCCAGTGTGGGGCTTCATCCTGTCTGGGTAATCTTTGTGTTGCTGCTGGGAAACAAAATCTATGGAGTTATCGGCATGCTCTTGGCGGTACCTGTTACCGTCACTCTACGAGTTTTATGGAAGCATTTAATAGTAAGCTGGGCCTTAGCCGGGGAAAAGCAGTAGTAATGTCAGTTTTTGCTTAAACCCCTGCACAATAATTGACAATGTTTGAGCCCTTATGTATAATATTACAGCAAAGCGAATCTTTAGCTGACCATGAAGGACAAGGGGTAACCTCGACACTTTCAGGAAAATCTTCTCGTCTACATTCCGTCCCTGACGTGCTGTCAGCGACGGGTTTTTTTGCTTATAATGAGAACCGATTAAAGGAGTTGTCAATGATGTTGTCCGGAAACGAGATCAGAACTAAGTTTCTCAAGTTTTTTGAAAGTAAGGGGCATCAAGTGGTACGCAGCGCCTCTTTGGTACCTCATGAAGATCCTACCTTGCTGTTTACCAACGCCGGTATGGTACAGTTTAAAGATGTTTTTCTGGGATTCGACAAAAGACCTTACTCTAAAGCTACCACATCGCAAAAATGTGTACGAGCCGGCGGGAAACATAATGATTTAGATACGGTTGGCCGGACGGCTAGGCATCACACTTTCTTTGAAATGTTAGGCAACTTTTCTTTTGGAGATTATTTCAAAAGGGATGCTATTATTTATGCCTGGGAATTCCTCACTGAAGTCTTAAAACTTCCCAAAGATAAACTCTGGGCTACCGTCTATTTAGATGATGATGAGGCTTTTGATCTATGGTTGGAATTGACGGAAATACCCAAGGAAAGAATACTTCGCCTTGGAGAAAAAGATAATTTTTGGGCTATGGGGGACACAGGGCCTTGTGGTCCTTGCAGTGAGTTGTTAATCGATCGGGGAGAGCATTTACGCTGTGATGCTCCTGAATGTGGTATCGGCAAGTGCGACTGTGACCGGTGGTTGGAAATCTGGAATCTGGTATTCATGCAGTATGAACGGGACAGTCAGGGTAATCTTACTCCATTGCCCCATCCCAGTATAGACACAGGTATGGGTTTAGAGAGAATAGCTTCCGTAGTCCAAAATGTAAATAGCAACTATGATACGGACTTATTCAGCCCCTTAATCAGGGCTGTCGAGGAAATATCCGGGCAGAAATACCAGAAAGGGCCTGAAGGTTTTCCCTTCAGGGTGGTGGCGGATCATGCCCGTGCATGCACCTTCTTAATCAGCGACGGGGTGTTACCTTCCAATGAGGGACGAGGCTATGTACTGAGGCGGATCCTGCGTCGAGCTATTCGCTTCGGTAAGAGTTTGGGAGTAGACGGGCCTTTCATGGATCGCATGGTACCGGTAGTAGTGGACCTGATGAAAGAAGCCTATCCTGAGCTCTTAGAGCAGCAGGAACAGGTGATGAAAGTAATTCAGGTAGAAGAATTGCGTTTCCAGGAAACATTAACGGAAGGAACTAAAGTAGCCGGTGAAATTGTGGCAAGAATACTGGCTGCCAATGGTGACACCATCGACGGCAAAGATGCCTTTTTACTATACGATACATACGGTTTTCCCTTTGATTTAACTGAAGATATTGCCGAGGAACATGGCCTGAAAATCGATAAAGAAGGTTTCGAAAAAGCCATGGAGGAACAGCGCAAACGAGCCAGGGAAGCTAGAGAAGAGACCGGTTCCTTTGACTTTGCCGCTGCTTTTACAGGGGTTTTGGAAACCATTCCTCCTACAGAATTTTTAGGTTATACTTCTTTAGATGCTCAGTCTTCTGTTTTGGCTATTGTACAAGATGCCGGAGCCGTTGACAGGCTGGAGGGTGAGGCAGAAGGATGGGTCCTCTTTGACCGGACACCTTTTTACGGGGAAAGCGGCGGTCAGGTGGGGGATCAAGGTGTGTTCCTGGCCGATAACTGCCAGGGGCAAATTATTGAGACCAAAAAATTGCCCGACGGACATCCTGTACATTTATGTAAAGTTACCCAAGGGGTCCTGGCCGTTGGCAATAAGGTCAAGCTACAAGTGGAGAGTTTACGCCGGCAGGCAATCGCCCGCAACCACTCTGCCACTCATTTGCTCCACCAAGCATTAAAAGAAATTTTGGGCAATCATGTTAATCAAGCAGGTTCTTTGGTAGAGGCGGAAAGACTGAGATTTGATTTTACTCATTTTGAGGCTCCCACCGGAGAAGAATTAAAGAAAATTGAAGCCTTGGTCAACGAAAAGATTCTGGCCAATTTACCGGTAGTGACTTTTGAAACCGGGTATGATGAAGCCAGGCAATTGGGAGCAATTGCTCTTTTTGGTGAGAAATACGGTGATCAGGTACGTGTAGTTAAGATGGGTGAGTACAGCACCGAGTTGTGCGGCGGTACCCATGTGTCCAGTACAGGCGTAATCGGTTCTTTCAAAATCTTGAGCGAAGGCGGGGTAGGGGCCGGTTTGCGAAGAATAGAGGCTATTACCGGCACTGCTGCAATAAACTACTACAATGAACAGTCAGATACTCTTAACCAAATAACGAATTTGTTAAAAACCCCTGCCCACCAGTTGCTAAACCGGATTCAGACTTTAATCCAGGAACTCAAGGAGAAAGACAAGGAAATAGAAAAGCTGAATCAGAAAATGGCATTGTACCAAATTGACGAACTGGTACAGCGTGCTCAACAAATAGATGGGGTTACGGTCCTGGCCACCAAGGTCCAAGCTTCAGACATGGAGGGACTACGTTCCATGGCTGACTTGCTCAGGCAGAAACTGGGCTCCGGGGTAGTGGTGTTAGGGGCGGCTGATGGGGAGAAGGTTAACTTTGTAGCTGCCGTTACCAAAGATTTGTTAGGTAAAAAACTCCATGCCGGGCTATTGGTCAAGGAAGTAGCTAAAGTAGCACTAGGAGGGGGTGGCGGTAGGCCTGATATGGCCCAAGCCGGTGGTAAAGATCCTTCCAAGCTAGACGAAGCTTTGGCCAAAGCTTATGAAGTGGTAAAAAGTCAATTGCATGGTTAGAAAAAAGCCATGAAAGCAAGAAGGGATTGCCTGTGTTGTAGCGAAACTACAACATAGGTACCATGTATGGAGGTGGGATTGTGACTAAAGGTAACCTTGAGCATACGATGATGTTTAAAGTGAATAAGGAAGACATGCCTGAAGCGAAAGAAGTATTGGTTGCTGTTTATCAGGCCTTACAGGAAAAAGGGTATAATCCCATTAACCAGCTTGTGGGCTACCTTTTGTCCGGAGATCCTGCATATGTTACCAGTCATAATAACGCACGTAATCTGATCAGGAAACTTGAGCGGGATGAACTGCTGGAAGAATTACTTAGATATTATTTAAAAATAGAGTAGTGATTTAACCTCATACATTATGTATGAGGTTTTTCCCTACTTGAATCGGGGTATTGACTGTGCGCATTATGGGATTAGATATTGGTGACAAAACCATAGGAGTAGCGGTCAGTGATCCTTTAGGCCTAACGGCCCAGGGGATTACTACCATTAAACGTCTTGACGATGAAACTGATTTGGAGCAATTGCAGCAGCTAATTGAAAGCTACCAAGTAGAACTGCTGGTAGTAGGGCTTCCTAAAAATATGAACGGGACTATAGGACCCCAGGGAGAGAAGGTATTAGCCTTTAAAACTCTTTTGGAGGACAGGTTCAACCTTCCCGTTGTCTTGGAAGATGAACGGCTGACTACAGTAACAGCAGAGCGGATGTTGATTGACGCTGATGTCAGCCGGGCTAAAAGGAAAAAGGTCATTGATAAATTAGCGGCCAGCGTAATTCTCCAGGGATATTTGGACCAACTCTCTACTAAAAAGTTTGACAGATGAGATACTGTTAAGTAAGATAAGTAAGATTAGGTATGGAAATTTTGGAAAGGGTGAAACAAATGAGTGAAATGGATGGTAATATCATTGAACTAGTTGATGAGGAAGGGACAGTCTTTAGTTTTACCGTATTAGATGCTTTTGAAGTAGAAGGGCAAAAATATGCGGTTCTGGCTCCTAACGATGAGGATGCTGAGGAAGCCTTGGTATTAAAGGTTGAGGTTAATGCCGAAGGTGAAGAATTCCTGTTCGAAATTGAAGATGACGAAGAGTGGGACATGGTTGTCCAAGTCTGGGAAGCGTTGGCAGAGGCTTAAGGCCTAGCCAACTCATTGTAGTAGACTTCTGCCTATCGAAAGCCGCTTAAAACCAAATCGATATTAATCGTGGGCTTCAGAGGAGCCCGGTTTGGGGATGAGCTCAAAAGCAGTTGTCAGGTGTCAGTGGTCAGTCTTCGGGTTTGCATGCTATACTCCAGGGTCTTTTGCCTGAATTGCAGTTAACATTAAATCCATGCGGGGCTACTACCCGATGACCGACCACCGACGACTGAAGTCTGTCCAGGCTCCTTCGCTCTTTTGATTTTGGCTCCAATTCAGCCCTTCGATTAACATCGATTTAGCCTTTGCCTGCAGCCTGATGCCGCCTTATTGTAGGCGGCTTTTTAAGGTGATAGTTGTCGGTTTTTGCCTATAGGGGTACAATATTGTTATTAATAACTTGGTGAGGAGAATGGGTTTGAATACCAAACAAGAGCCGGGGGTACCAAAGAACCAGCGGAAAATCAGAAAAAAAAGAAAAAGAAGGGTAAATTGGTTGGTGCCCGCAATACTGTTAGCGATCATTCTGGCAAGCTCTTATCTGACTGCTACCAGTTATTTAAAACCCTATTCAGCTAAATCCATGGTGGTTGAAGTTGAAATACCCCTAGGAAGCAGTCCTAGCACTATTGCTGAATTATTGGCACAAAAAGAGTTAATTCGCCATCCTAAAGCTTTTTATTACTATACCCGGCTCAAAGGAATCAGTCAGGATTTAAAGGCCGGTACCTATTTCTTGGATGCAGCTTGGACTGTGGAAGAAATCGCCTCCGCTCTAACTAAGGGTGGCTCGGTGGCAACTGTAAGGTTTACTATACCGGAAGGTTTAAATCTGGAGCAGATTGCTCAAAGAATTGAGGCCACCGGGCTGGTCACAGCAGAAGAATTCCTGGAGACTGCGGCCCATCACCGGTTTGACTACGATTTTTTAATAGATATTCCTGAGGGACCTAAACGGTTGGAAGGGTTTCTTTTCCCCGATACTTATGAAGTAAGAGCCGGTGCTACTTCAAAAGACATTATTGCCATGATGCTCAGGCGTTTTGAGCAGATCTATAATGACGAATACCGCCAGCGCCAGCAGGAATTAGGCTTATCCACGTTAGAATTGGTAACAATGGCGTCTATTGTGGAACGTGAAGCCAAGTTAGATGAGGAAAGAAAAATTATTGCCGGCGTTTTCTATAACCGCCTGCAACAAAATTGGTTGTTGCAATCCTGCGCTACGGTACAGTATTTGTTAGATGAACCAAGAGAAGTACTATTGAATAAAGATCTGGAAATTGAATCACCCTATAATACTTATAAATACCCAGGGCTTCCTCCCGGTCCTATTGCCTCACCGGGAAAAGCCTCTTTGGAGGCAGCCCTTTACCCGGCCGATGTAGATTATTTGTTCTTTAAGGTTGATCCTAACGGAAACGGTTCTCACATTTTTTCTCGTACTCTTGCAGAACATAACAAAGCAGGAAAGTAACAGTATTGGTTTTATAATAGGAGGCCTTGACATGCCGAAACCGGAATTATTGGCACCGGCAGGTAATTTAGAAAAGCTAAAAATTGCCATTGCTTATGGAGCTGATGCTGTCTATTTAGGAGGCGAACAATACAGCCTTAGGGCCGGTGCGGGGAATTTTTCCTTGCCTGTGTTAACGGAGGCTGTTGCTTTTGCCCATGAGAGAAATAAGAAAGTCTATGTGACTGTAAATATTTTTGCCCATAACCGGGATTTAGTAGGATTACCCTCCTACTTAGAGCAACTAGCCGGTCTGGGGGTAGACGGGATCCTTATTTCCGATCTTGGAGTTCTTGACTTAGCCCTGAATTTAAACCTGGGGGTAGACCTCCATTTAAGTACTCAAGCCAACGCTACCAACTGGGCCAGTGTGAGTTTTTGGGAAAGACTTGGAGTAAAAAGAGTAGTGCTGGCCAGGGAATTGTCTCTAACAGAAATTGCCGAAATTCGGGCCAGAACCCAAGTAGAGCTGGAAGCATTTGTCCATGGGGCCATGTGTATGTCCTATTCCGGCCGTTGCCTTTTGAGCAGTTACTGGACAGGCAGGAGTGCCAACAGAGGTGCTTGTACTCACCCCTGTCGCTGGCGGTATCAATTGGTGGAACAGACCCGTCCGGGGGAATATATGCCTATTGAAGAGGATGAAAGGGGCTCTTATATTCTAAGCTCCAAAGATTTGAATATGATTCACCATATTCCCGAGTTGGCTCATAGCGGTATCACCAGTTGGAAAATTGAAGGTAGAATGAAGAGTATTCACTATGTGGCAACGGTCGTCAAAGCTTACCGGGAGGCCATCGATCTTTATTGGCAGAACCCGGCCGGTTACCGGTTCCAATCCCGGTGGGATGATGAACTGGAAAAGGTGTCCGACCGTGGTTTTACTACCGGTTTTTATTTTGAAGGAGCCCAAAGAGGCTGTATGGTAGAAGAGGGCCCAACTGCCTCATCTCCAAAAGTTGCATTTGTAGGTCTTGTTTTGTATAATCACAGCAATGGATTGACTCTGGTGGAGCAGCGAAATCGTTTTTCGGTAGGGGACTGGCTGGAAGTATTGGAGCCGAAAGGGCATCCTTTTGTCTTTCAATTGGAAAACATGTATGATGAATCAGGTAGTAAAATCCAATCTGCACCCCATCCCCAACAAAAAGTATTTATTGAAGCCCCAAAGCAGATTATACCTAATGGAATTCTCCGTCGTAAAATCCCTTCTGCATAAGTGAACCACCTTTTGACCAAATTATGTCGAAGGGTGGTTTTCATGTTTTGCTTGCACAAGAATTATGTATACTTACTAAAACATGTTCCAAAACTGGGTTATATTATTTATAATTAAGCATATGCATAACCGGGAGGGATTATAGTGGATAAAGCCAAAGTGCTAATGACGAAATACCTCCAGGTGTTAGGTGGAGCAGCCGGCAAAGAGATTGATAACCTACGGGCGAAAATGGCCTGGTCTTTGGCCCAGGATTTTTTTCTGGCTCAGCCCACAATGCCTGAAAGTTTGAAAGACTTGAGTACTTCGCTGGAGAAGATGCTTCAGCAGCAGTTTCCTTTCTGTAGCACCTTTAAATTAAAAGAGGTGCCTCCTGACGGTATTACTGTGGCCATCGAAGAATGTGCCCTTAAAGAAGCCAATATGGAGCTTTTGCAGCAACATAACTTGGATTTATGCCCCATGTCGCCCTTTTTTATTTTTGTCTTCAGCAGGAGTTTAAGCCAGAATGCTTGCTTAGTAGAAATGGACCTCCGGACCGATAGCCAAGGTTGTACTATGCATTTCTCCCTGAGCAATCACCGTTCATGCAAGTTGGATTGATTCCTTATAGGCTGTTCCGGCAGCCTTTTTTTCGTATAAAATAATTTCGCAAATACTATTGACAGCATATTAAAACACTTAGTATAATGAAAAAAACTAATACTAACCGGAAAGGGGAAAACATCATGGCAACGGTTAAATTTTCTGAATCGGCTCTGGAGTACATCAAGAGCAAAACCGATACTGTCACTCTACTAGTTGAGATCGGAAGGGGTTGAGCCGGTACCTTCAAGGTTCCCGCCGTGTATGCGGGTAAGCCGGCAGCTGAGGAGAATTTCGAATACGCAAAAATAGACGGTCTCAATGTCTACGTAGACAAAAACTCGCCCATGGATCCCGAAGGCTTGGAAGTAGACTTGAAAGGAATCGGATTATTTAAAAAACTGGTTATTGATGGGTTCCTTGTCTAATAGACTTAGTATATATAATTTAATGGGACATGGCTAGAGGAATTTTCCTTTGTACTTTGTCCCATTTTAGTTTCATGTCCAGGAGGAGGAATCCCTTTGAAAAAAGGAGTCACTATAGCTTTAGTAGTAGCTTTATTGGTAGTTGGTTTCGCAGTGTTTCGTTTTGTTAATTCAGGTGCAGGCTCTCTTGCAGCTACCCCTAATCCTGAGGAACGATTGGCGGTAGCTTTAGCAGAAAAACGACCGGTCTTTATTGAGTTTTATGCTGACCGGTGTCCGGCCTGTGTCAGCATGAAGCCCACGGTGACCGAATTAAAAAAGAAGTACGGAGACAAGATCGAATTCATTTTGGCTGATACCGATGGCACCGGAATGGGGTTGGCTATTGATTACCAGGTCATGTACATTCCTGCTTATGTGTTTATCAACTCAGAGGGTGAGAGAGTTGGAGGAGATCTGTCAGGATACATGTCAAAGGAGAAGTTGGAGGGGTTATTACAGGCACTTTTATAGTAACCTGGTTTTGGAGGGAACGGATTGGTAAGCTTCTTTGTTGATCTGATAAACCAGTCTCTGTCAGGTAGTTTATTCATAGCCTTGCCCTTAATCTTTGTAGCAGGGGTAATCACCAGTTTTAGTCCCTGTATCTTGTCCATGATCCCTGTTTTGGTAGGTTATGTAGGCGGGTACAGTAACACATCCCGGCTGAAGAGCTTTTCCATGTCTTTTCTGTTTGTCCTGGGCCTGGGAGTTACCTTTGCCATTTTAGGTATTACAGCTGCCAGTTTCGGCAAAGTATTCGGTCAAATTGGATCCCACTGGTATATTATTATGGCTGTGGTAGCCATCGTGATGGGTCTCCAGTTACTTGGTGTTTTCCAGATCAGTTTTCCCGGCCTTAAAAAATTGCCTGTCAAAACGAAAGGTATGGTGGGAAGCTTTTTGATGGGGTTGTTTTTCGGTTTAGTTGCCTCACCCTGTGCTACACCGGTGTTGGCCGTGATCATGACTTACTTGGCCAGTAAAGGGGACTTGGTTTTCGGAGGAGTAATGCTGTTTGCCTATG
This sequence comes from Clostridia bacterium, assembly GCA_012520135.1. Lineage (GTDB taxonomy): Bacteria > Bacillota > DULZ01 > DULZ01 > DULZ01 > JAAZDD01. Next base: position 2,449 of record JAAYOX010000233.1, on the reverse strand, counting down.
GCATAGGCCACGGGATGCCCCTGTTAATTGCCGGTACTTTCACCGGAGCCATAAAAAATTTAAGGCAGTTTCAAAGATACAGCCAATACGTTACCTATGCCAGTGCCGGTATCTTGATTTTACTAGGGGCTTATTTGCTGTCTTTGGTCATATAAAAAGCCGGTTCAACGGCTTTTTTTATTCTCCATTTTCAGATGTTATTTCCTTAGTCAATTTCTCCAATGCCTTTTTTTCAATTCTGGAAACATAGGACCTGGAGATCCCAAGTTTTTTGGCAATTTCCCTTTGAGTTTTTTTATAGCTGTTAAATAAGCCATATCGCATGATTAATACTTTTCTTTCTCTCTTAGTCAAGGTGCTGAGCTTTGACAATACCCGTTGCTGTTCATGCATTAATTCCACTGTATCGGCAACAATATCTTGTTCAGTGCCCAGTACATCAATTAAGGTAATTTCATTACCTTCCCGGTCGATGCCGATAGGATCGTGAATCGAAACTTCTCCTTTAGTTTTTTTAATGGAACGCAAGTGCATCAGTATTTCATTTTCGATACACCGGGCAGCATAAGTTGCCAGCCGGGTACCTTTATCCGGTTTAAAAGTATTAATTGCTTTAATGAGGCCGATAGTGCCGATGGAGATCAGGTCGTCGTTATCTTCCCCGGTACCTTCAAATTTTTTGATAATATGGGCTACCAGCCGCAGGTTGTGCTCTACCAAAGTATTACGGGCTTCTTCATCCCCATGCTGCAACCGGTCGATGTAGTAGGCTTCCTCTTCTTCCGATAGGGGATGAGGGAATGCATTATTGCTGATATAAGAAACCAGCAAAGAAATACCCTTAATTACAGAAATGACCAGCGCGCCCCAAACCAGGTAATTGAACATTTAACCACCCCTCCCAAGTGTTACCCTATAATATATGAAGACAGGAGGGACTGTTGCTAGTACCATTGCTAATCGGCAAAAGGTAAGTTTTTACTTATGCCTTTAGAGCAAATTTTGGTATAATGAGACAAACTTACCTGTTAGGAGCTTAAACATGTTTAATCTATTGAAACCTAATCTATATGTAGCCCGTTTGGAAAACATCCCTTTGGAACAATTAACCCAAAAGGGAATCAGAGGCCTTATTATTGATTTGGATAACACCATTACTGAATGGAACAGCTTTGAAATTCAGGATAAAGTAATGGATTGGTTCAAGCTGCTTCCTAAATATGGGCTGCAGCCCTGTTTAGTATCCAACAATAACCGGGGACGTGTAAAACGAGTTGCCGATCTGCTGGAAGTGCCCTTTATTCATAAGGCCGGTAAACCTCGCCGCAAAGCCTTCCGCAAAGGAGTAGAAGCACTTAACCTTAAACCTGAAGAAGTTGCCGTCATCGGTGATCAGGTTTTTACCGATGTGCTGGGGGGTAACCGGTCAGAGCTCCTCACTATCCTGGTAGTGCCCTTGTCTACCAGAGAATTTATCGGTACCCGGTTCATGCGGCGATTGGAAAAACTGGTACTGGCTCATATTATTAAACAAGAGCCGGAAAGGTGAGGCTATGGTCAAAGATAAGATTTCCGGTTTAGTCGGTATTATCGGTTATCCTTTGGGACATTCCCTATCTCCCCCAATGCACAATGCCGCTTTTAAACACCTGGGCCTGGATTTCCATTATGTCCCGTTTCCCATCAAACCGGAGGACTTGGCTGATGGGCTGGAAGGGCTTAAATCCCTTAATATGGTCGGTTGTAATGTAACTATTCCCTACAAAGAACACATAATTCCCTTTTTGGATCAATTGGATGTAGAGGCTAAGATGTTAGGGGCAGTCAATACCATTGTCAACCGGGATGGAATGCTATGGGGGTATAACACCGACAGCAGTGGCTTTCTACGTTCTCTTGTTGAGGATTTGGGATTCAATATTGCCGGCAAGAAGGCTTTAATTTTGGGAGCAGGAGGTGCGGCCCGGGCAGTTGCGTTCGCTCTGGCAAAGGCAGGCATTGAGGGAATGGTAATTGCCAACCGGAGCTTTGGCAAAGGACAAAAGCTGGCTGAGGACGTTCAGGGGTATTATCCCTGCCGAGTTCAGGCCTGCCTCCTGGAACCACAAACACTAAAAGAGCGTCTATCGTCTGCTCAACTACTGGTCAATACTCTACCTTTAGGTATGTATCCTCATGTGGAGGGGATGCCCCCAATCCAACCGGAATGGTTAGAGCCCTCTTTAACCGTATGCGATCTGATTTATAATCCCCCCAAGACTAGATTGCTGGAAATGGCAGAAAAACAGGGCTGTACCATCTTAAACGGTGAGGGAATGTTGGTCTATCAAGGGGCGGAAGCTTTTAAACTGTGGACGGGACAGGAAGCACCTGTCTCGATCATGAGAAACATTTTAAAACAAGAACTGGAGCGGCAGGATTAGATGCCATCGCTTCAAACCGTATTGAC
>JAAYOX010000232.1 GCA_012520135.1 Clostridia bacterium | reverse complement strand
GAATGCCTTGTCCTTTGGAGCAGAAGGCATTGAAATAGCCGATAATTGCCTGGAGTGTGGCCTTTGTGCCGGGGTTTGCCCCACCGGTGCTCTGGGGATCCAGGAACCAACCCAGTTGGCTTTGCTGGAAAAAATCCGGTCTTTAAGTACACAGGGTGTTACTATATCAATTGGCTGCCGGAGGCAACCGGAGTTAAACCCTAAAGGGCTGTCAGTACCTTGTCTGGGATGTTTATCCCGGGAATTTTTATTGGTCCTGGAACAAGCCTCTCATCCCGTCTATTTTGTACTGGCGGAAGAAAAGTGCGCTGAGTGCCCGGTAACCGGTGGTAGAGAACACTGCTTGAACCGGTTAACTGAAGTGGGTCAAATCATTGCTACCTTAGGATTAAAAGGAGGCGCTATTCGCCTGGTGCCGGAGGCTCCTCCCATCAAGATACCAAAAAAGAAAGAGGACACGGATCCCAGCCGGAGAGCATTTTTCCGTTCTATCTTTTCCGGAGCAAAACAAGTACCTAAAGCTATGGTGCAATCGATCCTGGATGACGAGCCGGCAGAAGACGCCGGCAGTATTAAGGCTGTATCCGGTGTGGAAGTGGACCGGCAGCGATTGTTAAGAAAAGGACTGGAGCCGGTGAAGGAATCCATGGGGGAACTGGATTTATTGCAAAGGCCTGTATTACAGTCAACTTGTCATTTTTGCCGGGCCTGTACCATTTTATGTCCACTGGGAGCCCTTAAGTGCAGTGATGATTACCGGTTGACTTTGGATACCGGGAAGTGTACAGGCTGCGGTCTGTGTATCGAAATCTGCCTTCATCAAAGCCTTGCCCTAGGCCCCGGCAAAATTGCTCAGCTTTATCAGGCTGAGCCGGAATTGTTGGCACAAGGCGTTAAAGGGCGCTGTCAATCTTGTGGACAAGAAATGGTGACGTCAGAAGAAAACGAATTCTGTTTTATCTGTGCCAAAAGGGCCGCAATGATGGCTAATTGATCACAGTATTGCAGTTGAAGTGAGGTAATCGTAGTCATGGAAATAGTCTATGGAGAAACCGGTGGGGAAATAATCTGGCGGGAGGAAGATACCTTGGTGCTGGAGTTTCCCCGACCTCGGTTAGTTTGCAGCACATCTTCCTTAAACGGAGGAATTTCCGAGGGTATCCGGGCTGTTTTCAATCAAGAGTGTCCACCTGTCGATACAGCCCAGGAACTGCCGGGGGGAAGTGTAAAAGCTTATTTTACGTATATTGCCCAAAAACGAGGGTTAAAACCGGAGGAGACCACAGGCCTGTTGACAGCTGCCAGCCAGCAGAACGCGGCGGTAAGTTGTCTTTCTTTTCGTGATTTAACAGTACTGGCAGTGGCTACCGCAGGCATTGATCATAACGGAGGCCGGCCGGGAGATCCTGCTTCCTATTATGAAGAAAATGGCCGGTTTCATTTGCTGGCCGGTACTATTAATATTCTATTGGCGGTTAACGCTTGTTTGCCTCCGCCCACCCTATTGAAAGCGATTATTACGGCTACCGAGGCCAAAACCAGTGCTTTACTGGAGCTTCTGGCCCCCAGTTGTTATTCGGTGGAGTTAGCCACCGGTTCGGGAACTGACGGGATAATCATTGCTGCCGATCCCACAGCCGGGTTGGAGTTGACTGATGCCGGTCATCATTCCAAGTTGGGGGAGTTGATCGGCAAAACCGTGAGAGAGGCAATAAAAAAGGCTTTGGAATTGGAAACAGGCTTCACTCCCGAGAGGCAGCTAAACCTGTTGGCCAGACTAAAGAGATACGGCATTGATGAGAGGCTTATCTGGGAAGACTTTCAAAAACATAATTCCGGTTGCTTAGCTCAAGATTATTACAGTAGCATTTTAAACAGACTGGCAGTACAACCGGAACTGGTTTCTTGTTTTTCCTCAGTTGTTCATCTGGCAGACCAAGTTCGATGGGGTTTGCTGCCCTTGGAAGCAGCCTGGACGGCAGCCCAAGGTTCCTTGCGGGCAGTGGGGATTGAGCCGGAACAGGCAGTTTCGTGTTCCGGACATGGTGCCGGAAAGGAAATCCCGCTGATTCAAGCTTTGATTAAGGGGCTCCACGAATTGGTGCTGAAGGAAGCTTCCTGAGCCTCAGGCAGGAGAATCAGAGGACTATCTATAATAAATTAGGAATGTGGAATTGATAGATTTTAGCAATGTGTTGGAGGTTTGTGTTATGTACAAAAAACTGTTTATAGTTTTCCTGGTGATTGCTGCGTTAATTTTTGCCGGCTGCAGTACCGGTCCCGCAGATAACCCTCAAGATGAACCGGCTCAATCAGTAAGTACCACAGGGGATGCGGACGGGGGCTATCCGGTGACTTTTGTCGATAGCCTGGGCCGGGAAATCAGTATTGAAGAAAAGCCTGACAAGGTAATCTCCTTATCCCCGGCCATTACGGAGATCCTGTTTGCCATCGGAGCAGGGGAACAAGTGGTGGGGGTAACCGATTACTGTGATTATCCTGAAGAGGCTTTAGCAAAACCGAAAGTAGGCGGTTTTGAAGATCCTAATGTGGAGTTAATTATTGAATCAGAGCCGGATTTGATTTTTGTAGCCGCCGGTATCCAAGAGGAGTTGGCCCGGCATTACGAAGGATTCGGCATCAAAGTGATCTCGCTTGATGCGGAAACCGTGGAACAAGTTTTGACCAATATTCAACTGGCAGGTATGGCTACCGGTAACGTGACGGAAGCTACGGAACTGGTGGAAGAGATGGAAAGCAGAATTAACAAGGTTGTAGATACAGTGGCCCAAGTTTCGCACCGGCCTACCGTCTTTTTTGAAGTCTGGGATGACCCTCTGATGACAGCCGGTCCGGGCTCCTTTATTGACGATTTGATTAGGTTGGCCGGAGGTCAAAGCATTGCCTACGATGCGGCGGAACGTTTTGCCCAATTCAGCTTGGAAGTGTTGCTGGAGAGAGACCCGGAAATCTATTTAATCCAGGATCATGCCCACCAGCCTGAGGATGTGATGGCACGGTCCGGCTACGAGGGTTTGTCGGCAGTGCAACAGGGCAGGGTGGCTGCCGTTAAAGATGATCTGGTCACCCTACCGGGACCTAGGTTAGTCGAGGGGCTGGAAATTATAGCTCGCATTTTGCATCCGGATCTTTTTTAAGAGAGGTTGATTGCACTGGTCGACAGACATAGACGTGGCGTCATTATTCTGGGCAGTTTATTGCTCCTAATCGTCATTATAATATTCAGTATCACGGTGGGCCCTGCCGGGCTTACTTTCCGCGAGGCTTTTGAATTGATCATGGCCAAGATTCCCGGCCTGAAGAGTCTGGTAGATGTGTCTCAATACCCTGTGACCCATCAAACCATCGTCTACCAGGTACGGATGCCCCGGGTTGTATTGGCCGCTTTGGTAGGAGGGGCCTTGGCAGCGGTCGGTACCACTTTCCAAGGGCTATTCAAAAACCCGATGGCCGATCCCTACGTAATTGGAGTTTCCTCGGGAGCTG
>JAAYOX010000231.1 GCA_012520135.1 Clostridia bacterium | reverse complement strand
CCTTGGTGGTACCACAAGGATTACTCATTTGGATCATTCCTTCCACTGTCAGTATTCAATAGTAATTGTACCAGGTTTTCGTCCCCGTCGGGAGACTGAAAAGCGGCTCTCCCGGGAAAGGAAAGCCGCTTTTAGTCTAGCTTTGGGGATTAAGCACCCATTCTGACTGTTGATAAGTCTGTTTCAATTGTTCTTCAGTGTTCAAGTAGGGATGATACCAACCCTTTTTTACCGCCAAACCGGTCATAGCCTCATGAGCCATTACCAGTTGAGACAAATACTCCGAATACATTCTCCTGACTTCCGGGGTAGCTGATTCCAGGGTTGCCCCCAAATAGGCCACTGCTCCACCCTTCATTCCCATCAAGGCATCGTTGGCAATAACCTCATCGTTTAGTTTAGTGCCGGGAGTTCCCATTAAGTTTTGTAGCAGTGATACCATTAGTGTTGCACCTCCACTTCCACCAGTTGATGTTCGGTAATAAACTGCTGGATACCTTTGATGCGGGCTTCGCCGGCCAGGATCCCAGATGCAATTTGTGTTTTCAACTCCGGATCCTGTACTAATGGTTCAACTACTTTTGCCTTCGCCAAGGAATTAGTCTCCATCTGCAGCAATTCCCGCAACTGCAGCATTTCTGCAGGAGAAATTTTTCTCACCCGGAAAGACCTCCTTTTACAAGTAAATGGTTTTACTTATTTTGTCCTTTAATTCCCGACCTTATCCTGGCAAGGAATCCCAGCTATTGTACCGTTAATGATTATGCATAATAAGTTTTAACATATTATTAACTACCACCATACAGCAGGATTTTTTCGAAAAAGGTTGAACAATGGGATAAGGTCAGATAGCCTGACCGGAATGCTATCAACCGTTCAGGAGGACAACCAATGGATTTGAAAAGTATTCGTGAACAAGCCAAGGTAAAATTGAAAGGTTATTGTCGAGTTTGTCCCGTGTGCGACGGGCGTGCCTGTGCCGGCGAAGTACCCGGTATGGGAGGAACCGGAACCGGGTCATCCTTCCGAGCAAACTTGGAAGCGCTAAAACACTATCGTCTAAACCTTCGTACATTGCATGGCGCTAAAGCTCCCGACACTACCTGTTATCTCTTTAATCAAAAGCTGGCAACGCCGATTTTAGCAGCTCCCATGACCGGCACCACTTATAACATGGGGGGTCAACTTTCAGAAGAAGAATTTATTGACATGATTATTGCAGGCAGCCGCCAGACCGGCAGCATTGGTTTTACCGGGGACAGTGGCGATCCAACCTTGTATTTTTCCGGTCTTGAGGCCATCAAAAATGAAAATGGGTGGGGTATCCCTATTATCAAGCCCCGGGAACAAGGAATAATTGCCAAAATGGTTAAAGATGCTGAGGCCTCCGGTGCAAAAGCCGTTGGTATCGATGTTGACGGAGCCGGGTTAATCACCATGACTTTAAACGGACAACCGGTTGGACCTAAAACCGGGCAAGAATTAAAAGAGATTATTTCCGCCACAAAGTTACCTTTCATTATTAAAGGTATTATGACGGTAGATGAAGCAGAGACAGCGGTAGCCGCAGGAGCAAAGGCCATTGTTGTTTCCAACCATGGGGGCCGGGTATTGGATCATACTCCGGGAGCTGCCGAAGTTTTACCGGCCATTGCCGAAAAAGTGGGCCATAAAACTACGATTCTTGCCGACGGCGGCGTAAGATCCGGCGTCGATGTCCTTAAGCTACTGGCTTTAGGAGCGGACGCCGTGCTGGTAGGCAGGCCACTGATCAT
>JAAYOX010000230.1 GCA_012520135.1 Clostridia bacterium | reverse complement strand
CACCTGCATCTCCTCCCGCCAGTCCAAAAGCCGCTTCCGGGGCAGGACAGCAAGTGGTGGCACCTTTGCCCGGTGTAGTACTGAACATTCTTGTTAACGTTGGAGATAAAGTTTCAGCCGGACAAACGGTTATTATTCTAGAAGCCATGAAAATGGAAAACGAAATTGCCGCCCCTGTATCCGGAACCGTATCCAGCCTATTGGTCAGCAAGGGGCAATCAGTTAGTACTAACGAAGCTTTGCTGACTATTGAATAGGGGGGGCATTACACGTTGTGGAATGATTTTCTAAACCTATTTTACCAATCCGGGTTTGCTTTGCTGACCTGGAAGCACTTATTGATGATTGTAATTGCCTGTTTTTTGCTCTATTTAGCGATAGTCAAACAATACGAACCCCTGTTACTTTTACCTATCTCATTTGGAATGCTATTAGTCAACCTTCCCGGAAACGGTCTAATGGAAGAGGGAGGCTTGCTTTATTGGTTTTACCAAGGAGTTAAGCTGGGGATATACCCGCCATTAATCTTTCTTGGTGTAGGAGCCATGACCGACTTTGGTCCTTTACTGGCCAATCCTAAAACAATTCTATTAGGAGCTGCTGCCCAGTTAGGCATCTTCCTGACTTTTATTGGAGCCTTGTTCTTGGGCTTTACTCCCCAGGAAGCAGGGGCAATCGGTATCATCGGTGGGGCTGACGGTCCTACAGCTATTTTGACCACTTCTATTTTGGCGCCGGAGCTTCTGCCGGCCGTGGCTATTGCAGCCTATTCGTATATGGCTTTGGTCCCGATTATCCAGCCACCCATTATGAAACTATTGACCACTGAAAAAGAACGTGCTGTAGTAATGGATCAATTACGGGAAGTATCTAAGGTGGAAAAAATTGTGTTCCCAATTGTCGTTACGATTATTACCGTTTTGATCTTGCCCGAGGCTGCACCTTTAATCGGAATGCTGATGCTTGGAAATTTGCTTAGAGAAGCCGGAGTAGTTGAACGTTTATCGAAAACTGCCTCCAATGAACTAATTAATATTGTGACGATCCTGCTATCTCTGTCAGTTGGTGCCACCGCCAAAGCCGAAACCTTTTTGCAATTAGGTACCATTAAAATAATTGTACTTGGCCTAATTGCATTCTCTTTTGGTACTGCAGGGGGGGTATTATTCGGTAAGGTAATGTACCGTGTAACAGGCGGTAAAGTGAACCCGCTCATTGGAGCAGCAGGTGTTTCAGCTGTTCCAATGGCAGCCAGAGTAGCCCAAAAAGTAGGCCGGGAAGCTAATCCTACTAATTTCTTATTAATGCATGCCATGGGCCCTAATGTGGCAGGGGTTATTGGTTCTGCAGTCGCCGCCGGCATCTTAATTTCAATTCTGAGCTAGATTCTTAACATCAAAGATTTAGGGGGGGATGGGTTTGAAAGAAATCACTTTTGAACAAGTAGTGGAAACTGTGAGCGAATTGTGTAAATCGGCCAATTATTACTTGGGAGAGGATGTGATTCAATCCTTAAAAGACGGGATCGCCAAGGAAAAATCGGAAACAGGCATCAAGGTGTTGGAACAATTAGTTGAAAACGCTTCGATTGCCAGTTCAAATCAGGTACCCATGTGTCAGGATACGGGCGTTGCTGTAGTATTTTTGGAGTTAGGCCAGGATGTGCACATTACGGGAGGTGATTTGTACCAGGCTGTCAATGAGGGGGTAGCTAAAGGTTATACCGAAGGTTATTTACGAAAGTCCATGGTTAACGATCCCTTAATTAGACAAAACACTAATGACAATACCCCGGCTGTTATTCACACAAAAATCGTTCCTGGTGACAAACTAACTATTACCATTGCTCCCAAAGGGGGCGGTAGTGAGAATATGAGTGCTATCAAAATGATGCCCCCTTCAGCCGGCAGGCAAGGCGTCATTGATTTTGTACTGGACACGGTCAAAAAGGCCGGTCCAAATCCTTGTCCTCCAATCGTTGTAGGAGTAGGTATCGGTGGTAACTTTGACAAAGCAGCTTTGCTGGCCAAGGAAGCCTTACTGAGACCTGTTGGTAGCGTAAATCCTGATGCGGAATTAGCTCAACTGGAAAAAGAATT
>JAAYOX010000229.1 GCA_012520135.1 Clostridia bacterium | reverse complement strand
AAAATCAACTTTGTCAATGAATATGAAATACTGAGATAGAGCGAGTATTAGCGAGAAAAACTCCTTTTATAGAGGGAGCGGGCGTTGGGCCACGGCCGTCGGCAGCTTGCTGCCGGTAACGGCGTAGGCACTCCGCCGTAGCGAAGCAAACATTATTAGCCTTTAAAACGCTTCTAAAGGCATCTCAAGGGCTGATGTATCGGCCTCCTGGATCAGTTTTGCGGTAGCTATCACCTCCGGCACTATATTGCGCAGGTAAAATTGAGCCGTATGAATTTTACCCCGGTAGAACACCTCATCTTCCGGCCCCTGGTTCAGTTTGGCTTCGGCTGCCAAAGCCTGGTCAAGGAGCAGGTATCCGCAGTAAAGCTCTGCAGTAGCTTTTAATATTCTGGTGGAATACAAGGGAACCAGGCGGATATCGTCCATAAAATATCTCACAACAAGCTTAACCAGCCCTTGGTAAGCTGCAAAAGCTTCCGCCAGAATGGCAAATTCCCGGGCCAGAGTCTCATGACCCTTATGTTTTTCCAGGAAAAAGCCTATCTCTTCCAGCCACTCTTTGAAAACAGCACCGTTTTCCAGTCTCCATTTCCGGCCTACCAAATCCATGGACTGGATATAGTTGGTCCCCTCCCAGATGGAATAAATTTTGCTGTCCCTGGCTTGACGGGCTACCGGATATTCTTCCGTATAGCCGTAGCCTCCATAAACTTGGATGGCTAAAGCAATCAGTTCCCAGGCCTGATCGGAACAATATGCTTTGATTAAGGGTGTAATCACTTCCAGCCGCCTGCTTGCCTCTTTTACTTCGTCAGGGTCTTCACTGAAAGCAATCAGATCTAAATAGTAATAGGCCTTAAACACCATGGCTCTGCCTGCTTCCAGCACCGCTTTTTGAGTCAGGAGCATCCTCCGCACATCTTCGTGCTCCACAATGGGAACCCGCTGCCCTTTAGGCTCAGTGATCCTCCTTCCCTGAACACGTTCCTTGGCATATTGAAGGGCATTGTGGTAAGCAACGGCAGCTACCGCTAAGGCACAATGGCCTGTATCCACCCGGGCCCCGTTAATCATCTTAAACATCTGGGCCATGCCCTGGCCGAAGCCATTTTCATCGGGAGGGCTACCCAGTAAAATACCCCGGCATTGATTCTCTTCCCCGAAACTGAGCACTGCCGTTGCGGAACCTTTCAACCCCATCTTGTCCTCAATTCCCACGGTGGCCACATCGTTCGCTTCTCCCAAGCTGCCGTCGGGATTAACCCATATTTTAGGAACAATGAACAAAGACAGCCCTTTTGTTCCCGGTGCCGCTCCTTCGATCCGGGCCAACACCAGGTGAATAATATTTTCAGTTAAATCATGATCCCCGGCAGTAATAAAACATTTGGTACCCCGTATCCGGTAAATACCCGGCTCCCCGGTAGGATAGGCCTTGGACAGCATATCCCCCACATCAGACCCGCCGCCGGGTTCTGTAAGACACATGGTGCCTCCCCAGGTGCCTTCAAACATTTTGGGAGTAAACAAATCAACCTGTTCCCGGGTACCGAAGGCTTTGATGATGCCGGCAATACCTCCGGCCAAACCTACATAGGCCACGAAAGCCGGATTGGCGGCAATCATGTATTCATGGACCGCTCCATATAAAAGCCCCGGCAGGATGCCCTCCCCGTCTATGTCCTTGTGACCGGAACCCCAGCCGTTTGCTTGTACATATTGATAAGCTTTGTGGAAAGAGGGAGGAAGTGCTACCCGGCCCCCGTTAAACTTGGCCCCGATAATATCTCCGTCATCATTGGATGGGGCTACCATCTCCCGGCAGACTGTCAGAGCCTGATCCAAGATCCCGTCTACATCTTCCTTGCTGTAATAATCCCTAAACTTTTTTAGCCCCAGTATTTTTTCTACATCCAACCATTCCTTGATAATGAACTTGTGATCCCTGGTGCTGTAGATAAAATTGCCGGCCACCGGCATCTCTCCTTTCCCGTCTCCTATCCTTCTATACCGGCCAGATATTTGGCCAGCTGCTTTTTCGACTTCATATCATATTGGCCGGTGATGGCGATCCGTTCCATAATGGGTGAGCCACCCCCGTGGATGCCGGCAACCTGGACCACTCCCCCATGGGCGGAACAGAGGAGATCGCTGATCATCCGGAAGCAGCGATGCTGGTCTTCTGCGGAGATTCCCTGTTTACGCATTATATATTTAGCCATGTAACCGGCAGTCTCCGGATTGTAAAAATCTTCTTCCGGAGGTAAAGTGGCAGGCAGTCCCCCGGCAATCTCCGCCAGGATTTCGTGCTCCCGGTAGACATTGATGCCGGCATGGTAACGAGCTACATTGGTGAAAACAATATCGGGAATCTGGGTGCCGGAAGGCGCCTTCACGGATTTTACAGCGGCGGCAATGCCGGTACCGTAAACCAGTTCCGCTATGGCCACCATTTCCGCCAGGTCATCCCGTACATGGGGAGCTTTTTCAATGCCGTTATATTCAGCCACTAAGGCGGTAGCTCCCATCAGTACATCGGTAGTGGCCGGTTTACACCCGGTATAGCTGTGGCGATGGTAAGTAGCGAACAGGGATGCCAACTGTCCGGCAAATTGGTATTCGCCGCACATGAATACCCTTTCCCAAGGTACGAACACATCATCAAAAACAGTGATGGCATCGGCAGAGCCGTATCTAGTTATAGGTGCCTGTAATTTATCCCGCTTCCGGTAGTTAGTCACTCTGATCACCTGGGTAATGCCCGGTGCATCTGCCGGCATAGCGAAAGCCACCGCCCAGCCGGCATCTTTTTCCGTCATCATCCTGGTAGGGATTGCAATTATCTCATCGGCATAAGGGGCAATAGTATTGTGAGCCTTGGCTCCCCTGACTACTATCCCGTCCTCTCTTTTTTCCACTACCCGCAAATAGAGATCAGGATCTTCCTGCTGGTGAGGTCTCAAAGAACGGTCCCCTTTGACATCTGTTTGAGCACAATTGCCTACCAGGTCCTCTTCCTGATATCTAGTTAGATAATTTAGAAAATTTTT
>JAAYOX010000228.1 GCA_012520135.1 Clostridia bacterium | reverse complement strand
GCATATGTTACCCCGGGATCTTGAGGAGCAGCTTCTTGGGCTCTGGCTTTAGGTGTTTTGAAACCGGATTGGGTTGCCAAAGCAGTGGCCGTACCACTGATAACAACGCCTTTCAGAAAAGAACGACGGGGTATTCTCCAGCGGCTGACTTTATCTGTCATGATATACCTCCTCAAATTTATTTAAGTAACTCGTCCAGTTCTTGAAGACGGGCAAAGCTTCTACCTTTAACGAGAGCTTGGGGTTTAATGGACCATTGTTCCCCGGCCTGATTGGTTACTTTTACTTCCTGAGTCTTGTCATCCCAGGTAACCATCATCCCTTTGCTCTCCAAGTACCGGCGAATCCGGGTATGACCCACCGGTGCCTCAATAGCTACCGGGAGAAAGTCTTTGCTCATGGTCTCCGGCAAAACATAGTAGAAGTTGGTTCCTTCCACCGCTACAGCCTTATGCTTTTTAATATAGTGATTGATTTCACTATTCGGGTCGTCTAAATCTCCGAAAATCCTGGCATCACCCGGGCACATTTCCACACATGCAGGAAGTCTGCCTTGGTCTACACGATGATAACAGAAGGTACACTTTTCTTCTTTGTTAAGCTGGTGTTTCTTGTAGCCTTCTTCCTCGTAGGGAGCGATAGCACCTTCATAATAAGTATCCTCGTTGTCATTCAATTGACGGGCTCCATATGGACATTCCCATTCACACATCCGGCAGCCGATACATTTGTCATAATCAGTTAATACAATACCGTCATCCCTCTTAAAACTGGCTCCAACCGGACAGACATTAACACAAGCAGGGTCCTCACAATGAACACATTGGGAAGGGATGAAAGCCTGGTGAGCATCGGGAAATTTACCCCACTCTACTTTACGGATGTGGTTCCAGGCAATCCCCGGCCGGGTTCCGTTTTCCACTTTACAGATCAAGTGGCAAGCGTAACAGCCGGCACATTTTGTCAGATCAATTACCATTCCATAGCGAGCCATTTTGTCCCTCCTCTTGATGTGTAGAAAATTATTAATAGCCAAAATAATGATATCAAAGATACGTTTCACAGTTCTTACAGAAAAACTAACCCTTCCCAATTAATTTGCTCCCTAATGCTATCAAAAAACAAATTGATAAAGCTTAAAAAACCTTATCAAACTATGGACAATGTCAAAGCAAAACATAATTATTTATAAAGCATACATACAATTAGCCACATCTAAAAAGCCGCGAGCAAAAATATAATGAGCCATCTTGTCCCTCCTCTTGATATATAAAAATATTGTTAGCCAAAATGATGATATCAAAGATACCTTTCGCAGTTCTTACAAAAAAACTAACCCTTCCCAATTAATTTGCTCCGTAATACTATCAATATATTTAATCGATACATAAAGACCCTTTATTATCAAGTAGTGACAATAAAGGGTCTTTATGTTGATGCTTACCTCTTCATTATGGCGCCGGTAGGGCAAACTTCCACACAACTGCCGCATTCAGTGCAAGCCCCGGTGATCCGGTAACCTTGCCAGACGGAACGTCCGGAACTCTCCATAGCCCCGTCCCTGACTACATCCGTAGTTGAGGAAATTTCCCCCACCGTATTGTAAGTATATCCGTCATCAATGGCCTTCTCCGGACAAACCACACTGCAATCGCCACAGGCAATACAGTTTTCGTTAATCAAATACGCCACAGGAAATGCCTCCTTACTACCAGATTCCCTGTTAGCAGTGCCCCGGCAGGAAATAATTATGCAAATTTCCCGGCTTGCAATCTTCCGGAAAAAACGTAATATAATTAGTATAGGCAAAATCAGGATCGGCACCATGTTTCAGTACAATAATACTCAAGTTATTCTGCACCCACAGCAGCGACTAAATTTCAGGGGAGGTATGCATCATGATGTGGAAAGAAAAATACAGGCTCGGAGTACCTAAAATTGATGAACAACATGAAGAACTTTTCCGTAGAGTTTCCGAGTTTGTCCTCGCTCTTCGTCAAAAGGGCCAATGGGAAGACAAACTGCCCAAAGTTAAAGAGACTTTGGAATTCATGCAAAGTTATGTCATCACTCACTTCGATGATGAAGAAGCCTATCAACTGTCCATCAACTATCCCGGTTATGAACAACATAAAGAAATACATGAACAATTCAAGGCAGAAGTAGGCGCATACGCCGAAAAATTTGAGCAGGAGGGTTTTGCCGAGGATACCGTTCAACAGTTTGCCGGTAAGCTCCTGGCCTGGCTCATCAACCATGTGGCTGCCAGCGATCAAAAAATTGCCGACTATGTCCGCGCACAAGGGGAGGGAAATTAGATGAAAGCTGAATTTATTAACCCCTTTTACCAAGCCACCATTAATGTATTTAAATTGATGCTGGATATAGATGTAACCAGGGATCAATCCAAGGCTTTACAGGAGATGTTAGGCAAAAAAGAAGTGGGTGTGGCCATCGACGTCACCGGTGATCTTTCAGGGTGCATCCTCTATCGTTTTTCGGATACTACCATCCTGGAAATGGTGAAAATCATGTCCGGCATGGAATTCGATGCCATAGACAGTTTCGTTACTTCCGCCTTGGGGGAAGTGTCCAATATTATCAGCGGCAATGCGGTTTCCAGTTTATTTGACCAAAACTACAAGTGCGATATCAAGCCTCCCCGGATTATCATCGAGGACGAAAAACCTATCTGCCTGGAAGGCAGCCAGGTACTGAAAATTCCTTTAGATACTCCTATCGGAAAACTGCAAATCCATATGACACTTAAGGAGAACGTCCACTAAGAGGTAAGGGCTTTACGGCCCTACCTCCATTTTTTTATTCTTTGAACACCCGGCCGTGTAACTTTATTTTACCCTGCTCCCCCTCCAACTTGTAAAACTCCAATTCAAAAGGTAAAGACTCCAGCGGTAGTTGGAAATCAGTATTACCCAGGAGCCTTTTTTGTATTTCAGGCCCCGGTGCGAAATTTCCCACTTGGATCCGTTCCGGCAGCAGCTTAACGGTATCAGGGGGTACCAATTCCAACCGCCCTCTCAGCAACAGGGGCAGTCTTTGACCGGCCACCGACCACATAGCCGTTAATTCCACTTGCTCACCGTAGATGGTAACCTGAAGTTCCTCCAAAGGCACATTAAGTCGTTGGGACAAGTAATCCTGCAAGTTTCTTTCCGAAAGAATGCAGGTAACCTCCCCGGGTACTTCCAAGGCATAATCTAACTGATTTTGATACCACAACTGCCACCAACTTACCTCTATCCCGTGGAACTCACCATGTAACTCATCCAAGGCTATCTCCTTCAACTGAACTCCCCGGGCCCGGAAATTCATCCGGTCGATTCTGCCTTGGAGCAATTCCCAGGCAGGAAAGGACACAATCCTAATCTCCACATCTTCCGCCGGCAACCTTGCAGCAACCCTGGTCAAAGCCTTTTCCGCCAAAGGCACCAAAGCCGCATGGGCCAATAGACTTAAAATCATTATTACAACGGCTGACAGACCGAAAAACCTGCGTAACAAAAAACCACCCCCCACCATTTTATGAATGGAGAAGGGCGGTCATGTCTAGATCTTTTGGCGAGCTTGTTCTTTCAAGTAGGCTCTGATAAAAGGTAAAATATCCCCGTCCATCACTGCTCCAATGTTGCCATTCTCCAAGTTGGTACGGTGATCTTTTACTAATGAATATGGGTGAAACACATAGGAGCGAATCTGGCTGCCCCAGGCGATTTCCATCTGCTCCCCCCTCAAACGGGCCAGTTCTTCTTCTTTCTTTTGAACTTCCAATTCCACCAGTTTCGACTGGAGCATCCGCATGGCCACTAAACGATTGGCATGCTGGGAGCGCTCATTTTGGCACTGAACCACAATACCGGTAGGCAGGTGGGTAATCCTCACCGCTGAATCCGTCTTATTGACATGCTGCCCCCCTGCACCGCCGGCCCGGTAGGTATCGATTTTCAAATCACCGGGATCAATAGTCACTTCCATCGATTCATCTACTTCCGGCATACATTCCACCGAAGCAAAAGAAGTATGCCTTCTGCCGGAAGCATCGAAAGGAGAGATTCGAACCAAGCGATGAACCCCTTTTTCCGCCTTCAGATAACCGTAGGCGTTCTCCCCTTTAACTAAAAGAGTCACGCTCTTGATCCCTGCTTCATCACAGGGCAAAATATCGATTGTTTGAACTTGAAAACCGTTCTGCTCCGCAAAACGAACATACATCCGCATTAGCATTTGGGCCCAGTCCTGGGCTTCCGTCCCTCCGGCTCCCGCGTGGAGAGTCAAGAAAGCATTATTCCGGTCATAAGGACCGGAAAGGAGAGTCTCCAGTTCCATGGCACTGGCGGTTTCTTCCAATTCCGCCAGGCTCCTGGAGAGTTCCTTTTCTAGGCTTTGATCATCTTCCTCCAGGGCCAGTTCCAGCAGTTCACTAATCTCCTGCCAAGTATTCTCCAGGGAGGAGAAAGCAGCCAATTTATCTTTTTGCACACTCAAGGTTTGCGTTACCGATTGGGCTCTTTCCCGGTCATCCCAGAAGCCTGCTGCCAAAACTTCTTCTTCCAACTTTTTTATTTTTTCTACCCGGCCGGGAATGTCAAAGAGAGACCCTCATTTCCTCTATTCTCTGATAAAGCCCTTCTAACCTGGGCTTAAGATCAACCAGCATAGCTTCAACTCCTTTACAATCTATAATTTTAGCATAAAAACTGCCGGATTTCACTGTTTTCTCTTGATTTCAAATAATATTTTCATTATACTAAAGTAAGCTCGATAATGCTTGTGTCTGAAAACCTCCTTGGCAGCCAGAGGGCTGGGATGTCGTAGGGCTGTCTTCCAAGCTACCGGGCAATAAATTTATGGAGGTTTTCCGTGTATACAGACAAAGCATTAACCTGTAAGGATTGTGGCGGAGAATTCATTTTTTCCGCTTCGGAACAGGAATTTTTCGCCGAAAAAGGGTTTACTAACGATCCGAGCCGTTGCCCTGCTTGCCGAGCCGCCCGCAAACAACAGGGCAGGGGCGGCCGTGGAGACAGGCAAGGCCGGGGACAGAGAACAATGTATTCCGCTACTTGTTCCCAATGCGGCAAAGAAGCTCTCGTTCCTTTTCAGCCTACCGGCGAGAAACCCGTCTACTGTCAGGATTGTTTCCAATCCCGTCGCAGTAATAACTGGTAGATCATCAGAGCCTTCCCCCGGGGGAAGGCTCTTCGATTCTTATTTACTGCCGCAGCACTTCTTATACTTCTTACCGCTACCGCAGGGGCAGGGATCATTACGGCCTACTTGTTGTTCCTTTTTAACGGGCTTTTTGGGCCCTTCTTCCTGGTACTTATTCTCCACCACATTCTGGGGCCCGGTTCTCTGTTCTACCACCCGGACCCGGAAAATTAACCGGGTAACATCTTCCTGAATGTCGGCGATCATGGCGTTAAACATCTCAAAGCCTTCGTATTTATACTCCACCAGGGGATCCCTTTGACCATAGGCCCGCAGTCCAATACCTTGCCTTAGCTGGTCCATGGCATCAATATGATCCATCCATTTGGCGTCCACCACCCGGAGAATAATCATTCTCTCCAGTTGACGCATGGTCTCGGAACCGATTTCCTCTTCCCGGGCCTCATAAAGCTCCCTGGCCTTGGCATGGAACATCTCCCGGATTTCCTCTTTTTCCATCTTAGCCAGCTGGTCTGCCGTCAAGGTGTGACCGGGGAGGAAAGTCTGCTCTGCATACTGTAAAAGAGCAGCCAAATCCCATTCCTCAGGAAACTGGCTATAAGCGGCAAAACGATCAACTGTACCGTCAATGACAGTAGCGATCATATTCAGAACGTTATCTTTGAGGTTTTCTCCTTCCAGCACTTGGCGCCGCTGGGCATAGATAACTTCCCGCTGCTGGTTCATCACGTCGTCGTACTGGAGTACATGTTTTCTGATCTCAAAGTTACGAGCTTCCACTTTCTTTTGAGCGGATTCAATGGATTTAGAGATCAGAGGATGATCGATGGGAGTTTCATCATCCATACCCAACTTATCCATCAGTCCGGCAATATTGTCGGAGCCAAACAATCTCATTAAATCATCTTCCAGGGATACATAAAAACGGCTGGAACCGGGATCTCCCTGGCGGCCGGCCCGGCCCCGGAGCTGGTTATCAATCCGGCGTGATTCGTGCCGCTCGGTACCGATAATATGGAGGCCTCCTAATTCCACTACCCCTTCACCCAACACAATATCGGTACCACGACCGGCCATGTTGGTGGCAATGGTTACCTGGCCTTTCTTGCCGGCCTCGGCAACGATTTCCGCTTCCTGCTCGTGATATTTGGCATTCAGTACTTGATGAGGAATCCCTTTCTTTTTCAGAGCATCACTCAAGAGTTCCGATTTTTCGATGGAGATTGTCCCTACCAATACCGGCTGCCCTCTCCGGTGGCATTCGACGATTTCCTCAATCACCGCGGCAAATTTTCCCTGCTCCGTCCGGTAGACCACATCGGGAAAATCCTCCCGGATCATGGGTTTATTAGTGGGAATCACGACTACATCCATGCCGTAAATTTTCCGGAATTCTTCTTCCTCTGTTTCCGCCGTACCGGTCATCCCGGCCAGCTTGTCATACATCCGGAAATAATTCTGGAAGGTAATAGTAGCTAAAGTCTGGGATTCCCTTTCGATTTTTACTCCCTCTTTAGCTTCGATGGCTTGGTGAAGTCCTT
>JAAYOX010000227.1 GCA_012520135.1 Clostridia bacterium | reverse complement strand
CGGAACCGGTTTGGAAAACGGGGAGAGGAACTGTATAATTTTGTCCACTGGCGGGATGATCGTCCTTTAGTCCTGGACCGGGAACGGAAATCCATCGGCCGGGAAGAGACCTTGGCTGAGGATGTGTCTGATCATGAGGAAATCATTACTCTGCTAAGAGAACTCAGCGAAGGAGTCGGTTACCGGCTGCGAAAATCCGGTTTTTCCGCCAGGACCTTGACGATTAAAGTCCGGTTTCCCGATTTTAAGACGATTACCAGGTCCCATACTTCGGAGCAACTGTTGTATACGGATCAGGAAATATTTGCAGTGGCTAGAGAACTGTACCGGAGTTTAAACAATAACCGGCCCATCAGATTACTGGGCGTCCAGGTTTCCGGCTTTGAACAGGGGATCCAGTTAAGTCTCTTTGATGAGCAAAAGGACAAGGAGATCAAGCTGGCTAATTTAGTTGATGAGCTTAATGAAAAATACGGCGGTAAAGCAATTAAACGAGGAATTTAAAAAAAGAGGCAGAGACGCCTCTTTTTGATTATTTAAAACTCGATTCCCTTTCTGGCCTCCAGGTCTTTTTTATAGTAGTGCTTGATTTCTTTCATTTCGGTGACCAGGTCTGCTAAATCCAGTAGTTCCTGGGGTGCGTATCTGCCGGTGATGATTAATTCCTGGTGGTCTTTTTTGCTTTTCACTAATTCAATTGCTTCTTCTACGGAAAAAAGTTTATAATGTAAGGCAATGTTAAGTTCATCCAGGACTACGATATCATGGCGTCCCTCTTCGATGACCTGCCGGCAGATTTCCAATCCCTTTCTGGCGGCGGCCCTGTCTTCATCAGTGGGATCATTAAAAATGAAACAGTCCCTGCCGAATTGACGAATTTCAAAGCCGGGTAAATATTCCGGGGCCTTAAGCTCACTGTATTCCATACCTTTGACGAACTGTCCGAAATAAACTTTTTTACCGGAGCACACGGCTCTTAAGGACAACCCTAGGGCAGCGGTGGTTTTACCCTTGCCGTTGCCGGTATAAATATGAATCTGACCTTTGCTCACAAACGCAGCCTCCTTTTGCTTCAGGACAAGTTATTATGTTATATTCTAATTGAAAAGAAGAACAGTGGCAACTAATAACTGGATAATTCGCACAATCCAAAGGTGTGATTTTATGCTCAAACTTCTTGTTCATTTGCGGAAATATTGGAAATTGGTGCTTCTAAGCCCTACCTGTATGATGATTGAAGTGGGGATGGATTTATTACAGCCTCTCCTGCTGGCTGCCATTGTCGACAAAGGGGTAGCTAATGGAGACATACCTTTTATTATGCGTACCGGTTTGTTGATGGTTGGCATTGCTATCATCGGAATGGCGGGAGGAATGGGAGGTATTATGGCTTCCAGTTTCGCCGCTCAGGGATTCGGGGCTGATCTTCGTTGGCAGCTCTTTAAGAAAGTCCAGTCCTTTTCTTTTGCCAATCTGGATGAATTAAGGACTGCTTCCCTGATTACCCGCTTGACTAATGATGTGACCCAGGTCCAGCAAACGGTGATGATGCTACTCCGGGCTTTTGTCAGGGCTCCGCTATTATCTATTGGTGGTCTGGTCATGGCAATCTCAATTAATGCCCGGCTGGCTTTAATTTTACTGGTTACCATGCCCTTATTGGCTTTATCTTTATGGGTGGTCATCAATAAAGCTTTTCCTCTTTTTATGGAGGTCCAAAGAAGAGTTGATCGGGTTAATGCAGTGATGCGGGAGAATTTGGTCGGGGTGCGGGTCATCAAGGCCTTTGTCAGGGCGGCAAAAGAAAAAGAACGCTTTGGCTCAGCCAATGAAAGCTTGAGGGATATCACCACCAGGGCTTCCAGGGTAGTCGCTTTGCAAATGCCTTTAATGATGCTGTTGATGAATCTCAGTATCGTGGCCATTATCTGGTTTGGGGGCATCCAGGTTAATACCGGTCAGATGACTGTGGGAGAAGTGATAGCTTTTATCAATTACATAACTCAAATTTTGTTTGCTTTGATGCTGGTAGCCTGGGTGCTAATGGCCTTCTCCCGGGCCAAGGCCTCTGCTGATCGGATCAACGAGGTACTGGACACTGAAGCTCTGATCCGGGAAAAACCTGATCCGGTAGTCAGCAAAATTAACAAGGGAGAAATAGTCTTTGACCGGGTCAGTTTTCAGTATCCGGGAGCAGGGGGTGCTCCTGTTTTACAGGACATTAGTTTTACCGTCAGTCCTGGGGAAACGGTAGCTATCCTGGGAGGTACCGGCGCAGGTAAAACTTCCCTAGTTAATTTGATTCCCCGGTTTTTTGATGTAACTCAGGGGAGAGTGCTGGTAGACGGTGTTGATGTGCGTGATTACAGCCTGAAAACTTTACGGGAGGGTATCGGCATGGTACCCCAGGAAACCATCCTTTTTTCCGGTTCTATCGAAGACAACATTCGCTGGGGCAAAGAGGATGCCACTGGGGAGGAGATCGAGGCAGCGGCGAAAGCGGCTCAGATCCATGATTTTATCGTCAATTTACCGGACGGATATCAAACCCGGTTGGGTCAAAGGGGGATCAATCTTTCCGGAGGGCAAAAGCAGCGTTTGGCTATTGCCAGGGCTTTAGTGGCGAAACCGGCAGTCCTGATTTTTGATGACAGTACCAGTGCCGTCGACACAGGAACTGAAGCCTGCTTGCAGCAATCGGTGAAGGATTATTTGGGCCGGTGTACCAGGATTATTATCGCCCAAAAAATCAGCTCCGTAATGAGGGCGGACAAGATTATTCTTTTGGAAAACGGCAAAATAGAAGGGATAGGTACTCATGAAATGCTCCTGGCCAAAAGTCCGGTCTATCAAGATATATATCATTCTCAATGGGGTCAGGAGGCGGTAGTCAGTGGCTAAAAAGAGTTCTTTTGGCACCGGTGGTGGCCTCCCTCCCAGGCGGCCGGGAGGAATGGGTACCCGCCATGCCCGTTTCGGTCCGGTAGCTAAACCGCAAAATGCCGGGAAAACTCTGGGAAGGTTATGGACTTACCTACGACCCGGAAGCCGGTACCTGTTCCTGGTGTTCATGTTGGTGTGCCTAGCAGGGGCTTTTAGTTTGGCGGGTCCCTTTCTAATCGGTAAAGCGATTGATGATTATATTATTCCCGGTGATTTTCCCGGTCTTTTGCGGATTTCCCTGTTGATGGCGGCAGCTTACGGGCTGGGTGCCTTGGCCACCTGGCTGCAAAACTATGTGATGATTGGCCTGGCCCAGGATACAATTAGGGATATTAGACGGGATTTATTCGAAAAACTGCAGACTTTACCCGTCAGTTTTTTTGATGAAAGGACCCACGGGGACTTGATGAGCAGGTTGACCAACGATGTAGATAATCTTAACCATACTTTAAGCCACAGTATTCAACAGCTTTTTTCCAGCGGTATTATGTTGGTGGGATCTTTGATCATCATGATCTGGCTGAGCCCGGTACTGGCTTTCCTTACTGTCTTGGTAGTTCCTCTGATGATGATGACTACGGCTGCTATTGCCAAGCGAACCAGGGTTTTTTTCAGCAATCAGCAAAAGGCCCTGGGGGCCATCAATGGCTATATTGAAGAGACTATTTCCGGCCAAAAGGTAGTGCAGGTTTTCGGTAGAGAAGAGAGGAATATGGCTGAGTTTAAGGAGTATAACGATACCTTGCGCCAGGCAGGGACTAAAGCGCAGGTTTTTTCCGGTTTCGTCATGCCTTTAATGCATGTGTTCAACAACCTGAGCTTTGCCATTGTAGCCGGGGTGGGAGGTTGGCTGGCTATTCACCAGGTAATTACCGTAGGGATTATAGCCAGTTTTATCAATTACTCCAAACAGTTTACCCGGCCGGTGAATGAAATAGCAAACCAGTTTAATTTGGTCCAGTCGGCGATAGCGGGGGCAGAGCGGGTTTTTGCCGTTATGGATGAGAAGCCGGAAGGAGCAAATGAAACCTACGAAAGAAAGCCACTAAGTCAAGTGTCCGGGCATGTAGAGTTTAAAGATGTGT
>JAAYOX010000226.1 GCA_012520135.1 Clostridia bacterium | reverse complement strand
TTTTATTGGCGAAAACGGTACCGGTAAGACCCATCTGTTAAAATTATTGTATTTATTTACTTTTGACCTGGAAGAAGATTTTGGGATGAGACTATTTCAGGAAATATTTAGCGACGAGTTGCTGGATGTGATTAGAAATAAAGATGATGCCAATAAAGCGGTTATGAGCTGTACTATCGATGGCGATGTAGAGACCGTCGATGCCATAATGTGGCCGTTCGTAGGAGATAAGGTACCTTCGATAGGTGGTAAAGTTGGCGTTGCCCTTAACAAACCGGAAGCGGTTTTTATACCTGCCAAGGAAATGTTGTCTCATTCTAAGGGGCTGCTGGCCTTGGACCGGGAGAGGAAGATACCTTTTGATAAGACATTAATTGACATCGTTGCTAAAACTCAACTGGGACAGGCCAAAAAACAGTCTCCCGTTAAAGAAAAACTAATGAGGGAGCTGTCTCAAGTAATTGGCGGCACAGTAGGCCTTGAACAAGATGTATTTTACATCATTAAGGAAACAGGTTTGAAAGTGGAATTTTCCATGGAAGCGGAAGGGTTGAGAAAGTTAGGATTATTGTGGAGGCTATTGGAAAACGGCCTGCTAACCGAAGGTACTGTTTTACTTTGGGATGAACCGGATGGTAATGTGAACCCGGCAAAAATCCCTATTTTGGTAGAGGTTTTGTTAGAACTACAACGGAACGGTGTCCAAATCTTCATTGCAACCCATGATTATGTTTTAGCTAAATATTTTGAGGTAAGGAGAAAGCCTACTGATAAAGTCATGTTCTACTCACTGTATAATTCCCCTAGAGGTGTCCAGTGTACAAAAAGCGTATCTTTTAAGGATTTAAGGAGAAATCCCATTGTTGAAGCTTTCGATCAATTGCTGGATGAGGTTTATGATAAGAGTTTGGGGGATTGATGATGGCGGGCAGGATTTATACTGATGAGAACGGTTTCTACAATTTCGATTTTAATGCATCATTAAACGCTACAAACAGCCTGAACAGAATATTTAATAGATCGGTTGCCTCATTACTGTCAGATGTTGATTTTGTTGTCGAGCTTGAGGAAGCGATGTTGTTGGTGGAATATAAAAATGCAAATATTCCGGGTGCTGCTCGCCCGGAAGCATTTAAGCCCTCTGAGGACAGGCATATAGACAAAATAGCGAGGAAATTCTATGACAGCCTGATCTTCGTTTGGGCCTGTGGATACAATAAACCCTTAAAGTACATATATATTTTAGAATATCCCCTCGGTGATTCGGTGACCAGGAAAATAATCAGAAACAAAATTAAGTCCAAACTACCCTTTGAACTGCAAAAGTGTAGGAAAGTTAAGCGTCAAATGATATACAGTTTTGAGGTTGTATCATTAGGTGAATGGAATGATGATTCAATATATTCAAAATTTCCAATTAGGCCGGTTGAACCGATTAAGGATGACGGTTAGTGTGAAAGCACAGGAATAAATGGAAACATCTCTCCATTTTCCTGTGCCGGGTGCCGTTATGGTCGTTCTCCTGTGTTTTCTATTGAGATTCACGCTATGATATTTTTCCCTTTCAGATTTTGCATTTCCAGAAATTCATCATCAGAAATAATGGAAATGCTTTTTCT
>JAAYOX010000225.1 GCA_012520135.1 Clostridia bacterium | reverse complement strand
GCACCAACCACTCCCGCTGCTTTGATTAATTGAACAATTTTCTCCTCCATATAGACACCTCAATCAAACTTCCGGCTGGTTTTCATCAATGATGCCAACAATAACAGCGTCAACAGGGGCATTTTGGAAACCTGCCATCCGCCTGGCAGAACTCCCCTGGGTAATTAAAACTCTTTCCCCAACGCCGGCTCCAATCATATCAACTGCTACGATAATTCTTCCTTTCCCTTCTTCAGGGGTATCCAATAACTGCACCACCATGAACTTGGCACCGACCAAGGATTCGTCTTTCCGGGTTGACCAAATAGGCCCTTTTACTCTTCCTATGAGCACTATTTTCTCCCCCCTTCTTCACCTGACCCCAAACGTCTCTCTTCATCCTCAAGGGCAAAAAATTCCCTCACGGCCTTTAAAGCTGTATCTACATCGGCAATTTCCCCAAAGATCCCAATCAAGGTTACATGCTGGGGACAAATGCCGCGAATTTCCTCTACTTCTACTTGGGCGGCTTTTTCAGCCACATCGGCAGCCATAATCATATCTGCCAGGGCACCTTGTACCAGCCCTACCGCACCGGGATTAGCAAAGGCTTTGGCGGCACCACTGCCGGTTCTTCTCCGGGCCAAAATGCCCATTGTACCCGTCGAAGGAGATTTGATGAACTGAATCTTGACTGCCACCCTTTAGACCTCCCGGTTGCCTTGTGCACTTAAAGCAATAACCATTGGAGTTACCAGGAAAGGGTTATCCGGTTTCCTGGTCGGTATTCCCACCCGGGCCTCTACCACCTTTTCGATGCCCGGAAAACAACTGGCCCCTCCTGACAAATACAGGCTGTCTACCTGAAAGGGCTCAATATGGCGACTGATAATTGTGGCTACTTTTTCCATGACCGGCTTCAATAGGGGAAAAAGTGCCTGTTGTTTTCCCGGATCAGTCTTCACCTGCTCCGCCTCGGCATAGGAAATATTGTGGGCACCAGCTATTACCAGGGTAAAATGAGTCCCGCCGGTAGGTTCATCGGCGACATAGATTACTTTTCCATCCCGGATGACGGCAATTCCCGTTGTTCCTCCGCCGATATCGACTACCGCACCGTTTTTAATCCCCAATACTTGAGCAGCTACTGTAGCTTCATCAACAACAGTGGTCAGGTTAAACCCGGCTCCTTCCACCACATAGCCTATGGAACGCCGGTCGGCTTCCGCCGTTCCCGGTGGATAGGCAGTCCCTGCATTAACCAGTTCTGTTCCCAGTTTTCCTTCGATTTCCTTCTTGAGTTCCCGGACAATTTCCAGAGCACCCACATAATCCACCAGCAGACCGTCTTTAACTACCTCTGCATAACGCATGGCCCCGGCAACCGGTTCTCCCATTTGATCTACTACTGCCAAAACGATATAAGCAGTCCCCAGATCCACCCCGGTAAAAAGATTAGCTCCCTTCTTTACCGGCACGGGATTAGTAATAGAAGCTTCAAATCTTTTGATTAGTTGGTTGGCATCTTGCAAAAATTCCATTGCTACAATTCTCCCATCTAACAACCGATCCGGTAATTCCCGGAAACCAGCTGTACTGTCAGGACATACAAGAGACTGCTTAACCTGTTAAGTGCCTGGATAATATCTTCTCTCTCCACTTCCTGGGGAGACCTGCAAAAAGCATCAATAGCAGCCAATTCCACTTCCCGAACCTGAGTCCGGAGGTAATTCATTTGAGCTGCTACAGCACCAAGATCCGGATCAGGGAAAAGATGATCCACACTATAATATTTCTGCGGGTAATGAGACCGCCGGCGGATTTCTTCCAAGGACCAACCGTGAAAATCCGGGGCCGGTAGCGGTTCTTCTTTTACTTCTGCCGCAAGTATTTGCCGTACATAGTCTAATATTGCTCTTAAATCCTTACCCAGCTCCTGATACCCGCTTGCCTCTATCTGGATAATGCCGGTAATAAGCAGTGCCTCAAAAGAATCCAGCTTGCCCCTGAATTTAATTCTGGGGTGGTTTTTCAAAACCAGGTTATTCCCCCTGATATGGGTCATATGCTCAGGCTTACTGCTATTGGATCGCTCCGGGTAGTTGATCTCTTTTTCAACCGCGGTCT
>JAAYOX010000224.1 GCA_012520135.1 Clostridia bacterium | reverse complement strand
TTCGGTGTTGGACCGGGAGATATGCTGTGGCGAGACCATACGGCGGATGGGCAATGAGACTCTTTTCCAGCAGACCGCCAGGAGTAATATTGCTCGTTGGAATCAGTTAGGGGTTAAAAAGATTATCACCGGCTGTCCTCACTGCTACAATACTTTGAAGAATGAGTATCCGGATTTTGGCGGCGAATATGAAGTAATCCATTATACTTCTTTGGTGGCCAAACTGCTCAAAGAAGGCAAGCTGGCTATTCCCGGAATGCTAAACAAAGTGGTTACTTACCATGATCCTTGCTACTTGGGAAAGCATAACGGTATTTATGACGAACCAAGAATCATTCTGTCTGCGATCCCGGGAATCAAATTAACAGAGATGCCTCGTAACAAAGAAAGTGCTTTCTGCTGTGGTGGTGGCGGAGGGCGATATTGGATTCACAGTTCTTTCCCCAATCCAATTAAGGCCCATCGGGTTAGCGAAGCCTTGTCTACTCAAGGACAAGTCATTGCTACGGCTTGTTCTTTCTGTAAGATGGTCATGACAGAGGAAATAGAAAAAAATCATCCGGCTTCGGCGGTGGAAGTCATGGAGCTAAGTGAGCTGTTGGCAGAAGATGGGTTGATTTCCCGATCATTATAGCTTAAAAAATATACCGTCATAGGCCGCAATAACATTGGCATCATTACTGATTGCTTCTTCCAATTGCGCAGAGGTTACCGGGGTGCTGTAATGCATGGACAAATGGGTGAGAACAATATGTTGAGCGTTGATGTCCCGGCCAAGGTTAATAGCTTCTTTTACGGACAGATGAGACTCCGGGTACCAATTGTCCCCAAAAAAAGAAGCGTCACAAATGAAATAATCAACGTTCTTAACCCTGTGGGCGGTAATCTCCGGTAACCCTGCCGTATCAGTAAAATAGGCTATTCTTTTGCCGGCCTCCAACAAAAATCCTGCAGTTTGGATACTATGTTGGGCGGGCAAAGGAGTAACCGTCACATCCTGGAAGCGGTATTTTTGTTCAAATTGCAAGGGCTGGAGGTCTACTATATCCAGCAAGTAGGGATAGGCTAAGGAAAAAGATGATACGCTGTCCGGAGGCAGAAACAATTTAACCGGTTTATGTGTCTTTAATTGCACATAGTATTCCAATTCTCCCAAACCGCCGAAATGATCATAATGCCAGTGGCTTATGAAAAGGCAGTCCATAGAATCGATTTGTTCCCTTATTAATTGAGATCGGAGATCCGGAGATGCGTCGAAAAGGATTTTCTGTTTTCCTGTATCCAGTAACGCACCGCTTCGAGTGCGGCTTAAGTGAGGGTTGGCCCGGGCTTCTTGACAGGCGACACAGC
Source organism: Clostridia bacterium (assembly GCA_012520135.1). GTDB lineage: Bacteria > Bacillota > DULZ01 > DULZ01 > DULZ01 > JAAZDD01. Next base: position 2,715 of record JAAYOX010000224.1, on the reverse strand, counting down.
TGCAGAAGAATGAGGGAACTCCCGGACCGGTACTTGTACCCAATAATTTGAATGTGGCGGTCACAAGCAACTCCTCCTGATTAACATGTCGGATAATAATCCCACGTTTTGGCTCAGTATCTATTAAGAAATTTTGATGGCCCTTTCGGGACATTGGCCTACACAGGTATAACAAATACTGCATAATTCCGGTCGTACCACCCGGGCTGCTTTTTCTTCCCTAGTTTCGCTCATTTCCAGTACTGCTGCGGGGCAGAAATCAACACAAAGACCACAGCCGGTACACCGATCTGCATCGATAAAAATATTTACAGGTCCTTCCCGTTGCTCTTGGGCGCCTACTTTATCCATGACAGGATGAATGTAAATTTTTCTTCTTTCTTCAGGGATACTTTTTTCTGCTAATTTAAGCAGGGACTGGGCCGTAGATTCCAACTGGGGGGTAGGCAAGGAGAAATACAATTCCGCATCGTCGATTTCGCTGGAGGCCCGGGCCCCGTAGCAACCGAAGGATATGTTTGCTTGTCCGGTTTTCATGACCTGTACTACCAAGTCGGCACAGGTGGAATTATATCCCGAAGTCCTGAAATTCTGCCTGTCGCCGCTGTGGTATGTTTGGGCACAGCATAGCCACATGGCCTGCTCCGGTTTCAACGTAAAAATGACTACATCCGGTTCAAAAGTAGCCAATTCCAGGGGGGCGAGGAGGGTGGCTGTATAGCTTCCCGGGGGAAAATCAGGCCTGGATTTAATCATTTTTTGAGCAATTTCCAGGGTAGGCAGCTTTTTAAATAAAAGATACAAGTGCCCCGATTTCAGCTTGGGGGACATGTCCACCAAACCCAGAATACCGGAACCGTCCGGACAGGCGTGGCTGCGAGGGGGCATATACAGGCAGTTTCCCCGCCTGGCCACGATGATGGATTGACAGTGTCTCAGTGGGACAGAAGGTTCAATCACTTCCGGGGGCCTTTCTTCGCCGGGACGCATCAGTCTCACTGCCACCGGATCCCAGCGGAGAGTTAAAGTGTCTTTGAAAATTTGAGCTAACTTTTTGTAGTCCATTTTCCAGTCTCCCATATTCTATCTTTTTCAAGTATCAATCGGCCATGACCTTTTCCCAGTTCTTCTCCCCTTGAGGACCTTCAAAAATTTGGGCAGCCTTTAATTTGACACCGGCGAAATCCTGGGGAACATTCAGCAGCAAGTTGAGTACATGCTGCACTTTTTTATCACCGGGCTTTTTAGCAAAATTAAGGGCACACCCAACGCAGTAAGTAGCAAAGATCTTGGCCTCGGTATCATTGGCTTCTTGCCACCGCCGTTCAATCAATTGCTGTGACAGATCCTGGCGAAAATGTGATATTTGCCCCCCGCTGCCGCAGCAGGCGGTATGCTCCCGGTTATGTTCCAGTTCCCGGACAGAATAGCCCATTTGTTTCAAGGCTTCCCTTGCCTGTTTGGCGAAAGTTCCTAGCCGGCGGTCGGGACAAGAGTCGTGGAGGGTAATCAAAGGGTTTTCATTTTTGCTTGAAGTTCCATGCCTAATGAGGCTATCAAGCTCCAGAGCTTCGTAAACGGTAAGCAATTCAATGGAACTGCCGGACAACACCGAGGGTAATTGATAATAACAGCTGGGGCAAGCCGTGATTAATGACTTAATCTTCAGCCCGGCCAGTTTTCTTTGCAGGTAACCAGCAAACTGGCGGTATCGCCGGCTCACTCCCAGTTGATCCAAAGGGATGCCGCAGCAATCGGTAATGAGTGTCAGATCCGGCCGGGACTTTTGCAGGTGAGCAAAAACGGCTCTCACCAGTTCAGGGGCATAGGTAAGCATGGCACAGCCCGGAAAAAAAGCGGCTGAGGCTTCCTTGTCCGGTTTTAAATCATCGTAATCTATATTACTATATTGGCGATAAAAAGCCATCACATTATTTTTCCGGTCGGGAAACATGTAGCGATAATTATCGATGTCAATTTGCCCCCTGTTTACCGCTTCTTTTCTGGCTGCCAAAAACATGTCTCTCGGGCTGAGAGATTCCGGACAAACGGTTTCACATAAGCCGCAAAGAGTGCAGGAATAGGCTTCATTAGTCGAAGGTCCCCTTCGGGCGATTGCTGCCGGGGTTTCGCCTGTTTCCTTTAGGAAAAGGCAGGCTTGGACACACTGGCCGCATTCGGTACACTCTTGAGCGATCACTTGACAGGTGTCAGTTAAGGGATTTGGGTTTCTCACAGCAGGCTCCCTTCCTTCCCATGAGATTTTTCAAGTTTAAGATTTGGAGAAAAGCAAAGGTACCGGCTGGCATTCCTCCCTGTCCGGGCAAAAAGTACATTGTTGATTATACGGTTCCGGGATAGAGGCAAAGTCAACAGGCAAAAAGCCATGGCTGAGGTAAAAATCTTTTGCCTTTCCTTTGGACAGGGTACCGATGGAATAAGGAACAGATACCCCTGGTCTTGATTTCAGCTCCCGGCAGTATTGCCAGGGGTTGGCGGTAATGTGGGATAAGATAAGACTGCCGTAGCCTTTGTGCCGGTATTTTTGGCTAATACCGAATACCTCCAGAAAGAAATAATCTCTTTCCAGTTGGATCAATTTGGCTCCTCCAATGATTGTTTCACCGTCTCTAATAACGACATGGTCATGGATGGGGCCGCTGAGATCCATCCCGTAATCCTGAAAAATACTCCGTAATTGTTCTGCATCAGCTG
>JAAYOX010000223.1 GCA_012520135.1 Clostridia bacterium | reverse complement strand
ATAAACATAGCTACCGCATTACCGGCAATCTTCTCCGCTTCCTCTATCTTTTGTTCACCCAACCGGATGGAAATTAAAGCGCTAGCTCCAATTCCGATTAACATAGATACAGCCATCATGATAATCATAATCGGGAAAGCCACCGTAGTGGCGGCAATGGCGATATGGCCCACTGCCTGCCCTAAGAATATCCTGTCTACAATATTATAGAAAGAGCCTACCAGCATCCCCACAATGGCAGGTACAGAAAATTTAACCAATAAACTGCCTATATTTCTGTCTCTTAATTCCAATGAACGATCCACAATAACTCACCTTCTTTAGACTCGCTCCATAAAATCTACTACATACCTGAGGTTGGTAAAAAACTTCTCCAGTTCCTCGTCATCAACATCCTGAAAAATCTCCATCAAAGTCTCTTGATGTTTCTCAAACATTTCATCCATTTCCGTTCTGCCGGCAGCACTCAAAGATAAACGGTACTTTCTTCGATCGTCAGGATCAGGGGTACGGACTACCAGTTCCAGTTGCTCCAACTGGTCAATGATTGTAGTCAGTCCGCCTTTTTCAACATCTAACAGCTTGCCCAATTCAGTAAAAGTTAGGCTGTCAAATTGATATAGGATATGAATTGCTTTAGCCTGGTTTTTGGTGATCTGGGGCATAAAGTCTTTTTTTCTCCGAAACCGCCGCCAGAACTTAGCATGAAAACTCCCCATAAAACTAAAAAAAAGCAAATGCAGTTCCTTGGCTTGCTCCTGGTTCATGTTAAAACTCCTCGACTTTAGTTAGAAATCTTACAATAAGAATTCTAATATGTATCGATAAAAAAAGCAAGAACAAAACGGAAAGAAGGAAAGATTTTCTTTTCACAGTATCTATAATAGAACAGGGCTGTGTTCCATGCCCTTTTCTATTATTGAAAAAATTTCTTAAAATCAACGCTGACCGGGGATTTTGACTGTGTTAAAGTGTTAGACTTGGAATATAATTCTATCTCCGTTTAAAACCCGGCCTTATTGGGCTATAATGAAGAAAATCTGAGCCAACTGGGAAGTGAGGATAATAGTCATGTCTTACAAGGAAAGGCTTCATCAATACAGCCGGTCCAAAATCGAAACAGAGGAGCTGCAGCGTTTGCTGGAGATTCCTGACTATGGCGTTTTTCATGAACTGGTTTCCCGGCTGGTGGAAGAAGGAATACTGGAGCCGGTCAGGGCCTCCAGGCTAAACGGCCGGGTCCCTCCCTTATACAATCGTTATAGGATTATTAGGGAACAGGTGGATAAAACGGCTCTGGCCCAAGAGATTCGCCTGTTGCATCCCATTTTACATATTGAAGGTTACCTGGCCCGGCCGGAGGTGTACCATAAGCACCGGGAAATCCTAAAGGGATTGAGCGATTATCTTTGGCATCACCGGGAACTCCTGGAGGCACCCATGTCCTGCAAGGAACGCTCCTTTTCCATTTGGGGCAGGGAGAAATTTCTGGAGAGTAAACTGAGCCTAATCGCGGAAGTGCTCCGGTTTAACAATCTAAAGCCGGATTTTTTGAATTATTATCACACTCCTGAACCTTTCTTTGAATACGTTTTCGACCGGGAATTAAATATGACCGTCTGCATTATCGAAAATAAAGACACCTGGTTTACGTTCCGTCGTTTAATGCAGGAAAAGGGCCGGAATACCTTTTTTGGGGAGAGACTTCATGTATTACTGTACGGCGAGGGCAACAAAATTACCAAACTAAATGCCTTGAGCGAATACGCCCGGGATATGTTGGGCAGGCCAGGAGCGGAGGTACGGTTTCTCTATTTCGGCGATTTGGATCGGGAAGGAATTCGCTTGTTCTACCGGACGGGACAGGCCAATCCGGAGCTTAACATACAATTGTTTGTGCCCTTTTACCGTTTGATGCTGGAACTGGCGGCCGGTAGGGAATTGCCTTCATCCCAGGATCAGAGGGATTTGCCGGTACCCTGGGAGGAATTCATGTCCGCTTTTGCCAAAGAGGAAGGGCAAAAAATGAAAGACCTCATCGACAGGGGTCGCTACATTCCCCAGGAGATTGTTAATTACCAGGTTCTGGCCGGTCTGTTGTCTTAAGCCTGAAGAGAGTTGGGATAGGGATGTTAAAGAATAGCGATTTTTTAGACGGATTTGAAAAAAGAATGCAGATTGTGGCGGTCACCGATGCTGTCATCAATCGCCGCCGGCGCAACATGGAGTTGGAATCCCTTTTCGCACCGGGACAGATGGAAAACCTGATTTTTTCCGTCCTGGTCTTTATCATGGAAAAAACCCTGGCCGAGGACGAGGAATGTACCATTGCCAGTATCGGGTCCTTTCTCCGGGATATCCTGCCGGATTACGGACAGGACCTGCCCCCGGAGACGGTGAAACTCCTGGCGGATTATATTGTCAAGGACGTGTTGCAGCACGGAGGCGAAGCCCGTTACTATCCGGTTATGAAATACGGGGAGGGAATGAAGGAGCTACGGGTGAAGCTCATTGACGACAGGCTAATTGAGACGGATAAAGGTTATGAAGTTCGTTATTTGTTGACGGACCAGGGGTATGATTTCCTGTTTCGCACGAAAGAGGTGGAGCAGGAGATCAGTTTTACCATCGAAGAATTGAAGCTACGGGAACTGATCAAAAGGAAAAACTACCGGAAGGCCAGAAGCCAAAGCGCCAATCTGGTGCAAATGCTCCGCCAGAAGAAGCGGGAAATGGAGCAGTTCATCTATAAAGTCAGGGAAAACATCTATAATGTGGATATTGCCGATTTTGAAAACTTACTGAACAGTACCTATGAACTGTTGGAAGAAGAATACGGTTTGTTAAACCAGATTAAAGACATGGTGGCTCTTTCCGAAGAAAGGCTGTTGGAAGAAGAGGCCCGGCGCTCGATCTTGGATGAGGAAATGAAAAGAGCCCGGACGGAAATCCTGGCCATCCGGCAGAATATTAATACGGCCTTGAAAGAGCAGCGGGAAATGGTAGTGAAAAGATATAACCTTTCCCGGATTTACCTGGAAACCATCCAGGAAACTTTTGCCCGGGGGCTGGTGAAAAGGTACGACCTGGAACAGGAAATCCTCCGGCCCTTGGAACAAATTTCTGAAAAGCAGGTGCCGGAATTGTGGCGGCTTTTAAATCTCCTGTTTCTGCCTAATCCTAATAAACACCTGAACCTGCTTTCCGTTTACCAGCGTCAGGTTCCTTTGCGGGAGGCTGAGAGGGAGGAAGAGTATGTGGAACTGGAAGACCTGGATGAGGACCGGGAACTGTTGCGGATCCGGAGTTTGAACGAGGCTCATGTGACCTTGTTCCGGAAATTGTTGGCCTTTGCTGCTGAAAGGCAGGAGGCATTTTTCTTCAGTGAACTGGTGGACCGGCTCCGGGAGGAGCCGGAAGTATTGGGGGAACTGATGCAGGAACATCTTCTATTTACAGATATGCTAAGACTTTATGAAATAGGTTCCGTTAATGTAGCTGCCTGGCTGGCAGCCCCCGATGAAGTGGTCATCAATGCCGCCGGGGAACTGGATGTGGGGTACTGCCTGCACCGCCTGTCTTTTGAAGACCCCTTGCTATATGGAATTGCTGAGTTGAAGTTTTCCGGGGGGAAGGAAACCCTGGCCCACCGGGAATTGGAGTATCAAATACCGGCCTGCCGGTACCGGCAGCAGGTTACCTTTACCGATTTTCTAATTGAGGTGAAACTGAAATGAGCCACACCACCACCGCCTTCAGGATTTTTAAAACTTTGCTGGCCAAGGGGCAGTTGGACCGGAGTACCGATAGTGATTTGTTTCTTGATTATCGCCAGCCGGAGGTTCGCACCATCCTGGCTGAGTTGGAAGAAGAACTGGACTTTACCATCGTGGAAGGGGCCGGAACTTTGTACTTGGTTCCCCACAGTGACAACGATTTGTTGGGGTTTGTCACCAAGGACCTGCGGGAATGGGTGGCCAAAGGGGCCAGGCTGGCCGATGCTTTTTTGCTGTGTTACATTATCATGGTGCTCCTCCACCTGTTTTACGGAGGAAAAAACATCAACCCCAAGCACCGGGATTATGTCCAAATATCCACTTTGGTGGAAGAACTGAACCGTAGATTTGGGCTGGCTTTGCAGAATAATGAGGAGACAAGCCTTTTGGAAGAAAAATACGGCCTCAATTTCCTGCGGATTGCCGAACTGTGGGACAGTAAAAAAGGTTTTGAAGAGGGAAGCCGCAAACATAAAGTACAAACGGTGCTCAACGCCTGCCGGCTCCTGGAAAGGGAAAAGCTGATCTACCTGGTGGATGAGGACAAGCAAATCCGTACCACCAAGAAACTGGATGATCTGATGTCCCACTACTACTTGCAGGAAAGCCGGGTAGAGGAAATCCAAAGCCTGTTTGCCGAGGGAGGTGCCCCCGATGCCCAAGATCAATCGACTGCGGATTATTAATTTCGCCTATAACCATGACCGGCGTCATATTCTGGACGAGACGTTCAATTTTTACGGAGGGGAGAATGCCCTCCTAAGCTTAGCCAACGGGGGAGGCAAAAGTGTGCTGGTCCAGCTCATTCTCCAGCCGGTGGTGCCCGGGGCTAAACTGCAAGGCCGACCGATTCTGAGCTTTTTCAGGCGGAGGAAGCTGCCGGCTTATGTACTGTTGGAATGGAAACTGGACGGAGGAGGCGGTTATCTCCTGACCGGCATTGCCTTGGCTTCCCAGGAAGCCAAAGGGGTGGAAGAAGATGAGAAAAGTAGGCTGAAGTATTTCACCTTCACCGTCAAGTATCCCCAGGCCCATGCTTTTGATCTGGCTCATATCCCCTTGGTTGCCAAGGAGGGAGGACTTTTGGAGGTAAAGTCTTTCCGGGAGGCAGCCCAATTGCTGGCGGACAAAGCCAAAGGGGATCCCGTTCGCTTTCATTATTTTCCCCAGGATGACGGCCGTGAATATGCCACCCACCTGCATTCCTTCGGCATCTCCCAGGAGGAATGGCGAAATGTGGTGGCCAGGATTAATGACAGTGAAAGCGGCTTGAAAGACGTGTTTGAAAGGTGCCGTACTTCCGATCAACTCCTGAATACCTGGCTCATTAAGACGGTGGAAAAAGTTATCTACCGGGATCAGGAAGCGGCCCGGCAGTTGGAAGAAATGCTGGCCAACCTGGTCCAGGAAATCATCGACAATGAACAGTATATCATTGAAAAAGAGATGGTAACCGCTTTTCTTAAAGAGTTTAAGGAATTAAGCATATCCTTGGGGGAACTGGTCAATGGCCTGGATGAGGAGCAGAAACTCAAGGGAAAACTGGTGGCCTTTTATGCACTGGTGACCCGGGCGGTTAAGGCTTTTGAAGAAGAAAAGACGGTTAAAGAAGAAACCATGGAAGACTGCCGGCGGGGCTTGGACAGGCTCCTATTGGAGGAAAGATCCTATGATTATCACCGGGCCAAAAGGGACTACGACCGGCTCCGGGCAGAGTGGGAAGAAGCACAGGAAGCTCAAACCCAAACAGAAGGGGAGCTGGAGCAGACCAAGGGAGAAATCCATAGGCAGCAGGGAGCCCGGTTGCTGAAGGAAACGGGAGAGATTCAAGCTGTCCTGGCCGCCTTGGAGGAGCAGTTGGCTTCTATAAAGGAAGAATATGATACCGGCGGCAGGATGCAAAGCCTGGAATATTCCCTGAAGTTAGGTTATGAAAAATTGCTGGCCCAATTGGAGGAAAACTTAACCGGGCTGCAGGATCGCCATGCCGCTTTGACTGCCGGACAGGAAGAACTGCGACAGGCCTTGGAGGCGGTGGACAAAGACCGGGTCCGGTTAAGCGCCGAACAGGGTAAACTGGAGGAACGGATCAAGAGTTTCGCCCAATACCAGGGAACCCTGGAAAGGAAATTGGGCCTGCAGCTCAAAAGAGACCTGTTCGGCCGCTTGGATGAAGAAGATGCTGCCGGTGTAAAACAACGCCTGGAAGGCCGCTGCCGGGAGCTGGCCCTGAAGGAAAATGATTTAAGGAACCAGGAAAAAGAAGGGAAAGACCGTCTTCAGGAGATTGGCGGAGAATTGGTAAGCCTGGGCGCCGCCCAGGCAGAGACAGTCCAAACCCTCAAAGGGTTGGAAGCAGAGCTTAACCGCTACCTGATTTTGGAAGGGCAGTTGGCGGGGGCTTTTCGCCGTCAGGACTTGGATTTCCGGTGGCGGTTTGACCGGGAGAAAGTGGCCGCCGCCTTTAAAGAGCGGGCGGAGGATTTGGAAAAGAGAAAATACGCGGTGATCCGGGAAAGGGACCGGATCGCAGAAGCCCTGAAGGCTTTAAAACAGGGAATGCTTCACCTGCCGCGGGATTTGGCGGATTGGCTGGTTGAGCAGGATATTGCCTTTGAGACCGGGGAAAGGTATTTGCTCGAACAACCACGAGAGATCCGGGAACAGTTGTTGGCCCAAAACCCGCTGCTGCCCTTTGTGCTGCTGATGACCCGGGAAGATTTGGCTAAACTGCAGGCAGCAGAAGAGGGACCTGCCCTGAAGCAGGTGGTACCCATTGTCACCTATCAGGATTTGGAGAAGGCGGTGGCTAAGGGCCGTCGCTGGGTCAAGCTGGGAGAGGGCTTATCCATCTTGTGTTATTACGAAGGGCGGATGTTTGAGACCGGCGGTCTCCAGGCACTGGTGGACCAATTGACCGGGGAACAGGCGGAGCATGAGACAAGCCGGGCTCATCTGGAAGAAGCTTTAAACCTGGTGCGGCAGGATCAGGTGCTGGCTGCCGGTTTTGACTATCCTGAGGATTACCGGTCCCGGCAGGAAGAGGAGATGGTCCGAACTGAATCATCCCTGGAAATACTGCAAAAACAGCAGCGGGATTTAACGGCAGAACAGCAGGAACTCCAGGGCAAATTGGAGGAATTGGAAAGGCAACTCTTTGACCTCCGGCAGGAAGGGCAGGCAGCAAACGGCTTATTGAAAGAATTTGAGGAATTCCTGGCGAAGAACCGGGACCATGAGCAGTCCTTGCAGCAGTTGGAGTGGGTGCAGGAAAAGGTTAAAACCCTTGAAGCCCGGAAGACGCAATTGGCCGGGGAAGAGGAAAAAACCAGGGAAGAGCTCCAGCAGGTAAAACTGATCATCAAGGGGAGGGAAGAGGAAATCGGTGAGTACCGGGTCAAGTACCGGTCAGTTGAGCAGGCAGCCGAGGCTCCCCTAGTCGAAGGCTCAGTGGCGGAACTGGAAGATAGATTGGAAGCTCTTAAAAGTGAGTACCGGGGCAATTTGGAGCAGTTGGAGAAAGCCAGGCAAAAAGAAGTTAAAGAGCTGGAACGCAAAAGTAAAGAGATGGAAAAGCTGGGTCTTCCGGAGGAAGAGCTACGAACGGTGGTTTACGATGAGGCCAGGGCCGATTGGCTGGAAGGGGAACTTAACCGGCTGGAGAAGTTGCTGGCAGTTCAACGGGAAAAGGCTTCCGATGCCAGAGCCGCCGTTGCCGGTGCCAAGAGCGCCATGGACCATACTTTGGCAGAAGTAAAACGGTTGAATGGAGCGGAACCCCTGGAGCCGGGGGAAATCAAAGGGGATTTTGAGGCCCGGCGGCAAGAGCTGAACTGCCGGTTGAGAGCACTGGACAAGGAGCGGCAGCTTTTGCTGGACAAGATCGGCAAATACAATCGTCTGGGCGAGCGGGTTTTACGGGAGGTAGACGTGGCCGGCGGGTCCGGGGAGCCGGACTTGGAGCTGGAGGCAGACCCGGAAAAACAATTGACCCTGTTGCTGAACAATTACCGGATAAAAAGGGAAGATAACCAATCCCGTTTCCGCAGCAACCGGCATAGCTACCTGGAGCTTTCGTCCCGGTACAGAGAGAAAAAACAGGATTTCGCCCGGATTTTTGCCGGGTTGGATACCCTGTGGGAACAGGCCGGGGGCGGTTTTGAGGGCTGCTATTACCTGTATGAAAGAACCCAGCAGCAACTGGAGATGCTCCAAAAACTATTAAGCCTGTACGAGACCCGCCTGGCCAACCTGGAACGGAGCAAGCAGGACATGGTCCGGCAGAGCTATTTGCATGGGCTGCAAATTTACGAGGAACTCCACAAGATCTCCGAATGCTCCCGGGTACGGATACACGGTCGTTCCCGGCCGGTGGATATGCTGAAAATAAACATGGAACTGGAAGAAGGGGACAAGGGACAACAGGCTTTCCAACGAATGAAGCAATATGTGGAACAATGTATCAGCATTGTCCGGGGCGATTTGCGGCAGGGCAAGAGAGAGGAAGAGGTGGCCAAAACCATTGGCCGGCTCATGTCCAGCCGGGAATTATTAAACCAGTTATTGGGAACTTCCAGGATTCCGGTCCAGGTATTCAAAATTGAATTGAATATGCAGCATAGCAGGCACAAAAGATGGGACGATGCCATCAAGGAGAACTCCGGCGGGGAGAAGTTCGTGGTTTTCTTTTCCGTACTGGCGGCCCTCATGGCATATACCCGGATTAGTACCATGGGAGAAGCGGGACTCCAGCTGGATCAGGTTTCCCGGGTTTTGTTGATGGATAATCCTTTTGGGCCTATTTCATCGGAGCATTTGCTGCAGCCTTTGTTTGATATTGCGGCTAAGCACAATACCCAGTTAATCTGCCTGTCTGACTTAAAGCAGAGCTCCATTATGAATTGTTTTAACCTTATCTTCATGTTGAAGGTCCGGACCGGTGTCACCGGCGAAAAGGAATACCTGAAAAAAGAGGAGATCTACAAACGAGACAATGAATTGGCGTCCGGAGATGAGAACCTGGAAAAAGCCCTCTTCCGAGCTTCTGAGGCGACCCAGATTACTTTGTTTGAGGATTTTGAGGAATACCAGCCTGAATAACCGACAAAGGCCGGTCTTGGTAAAGATTGAATGGGGCAGGTAGCAGGCCTTGAGAAAGAGCCGGGCTGCCTGTCCTGCTTTAGCACCGGATCAAAACGGACAATTCACCCGCTAATACTTTTTCTTTCTTGTCATTGAAAGCTGATAACAGGATGGTGATCATACCCATTTTTTCTTTGACGGGCTTTTTATCAATGACCTCAACAATAGTCTGCAGCCTATCGCCGGGAAAGACCGGTTTGATAAATTTGATGTTGTTCATTCCCATACCGGCAATAACATCGTTACCGAAGATGCCCAGTTCAACCCAAAGCTTATAGGTCAGGGACAGGGTATGGAGTCCCGAAGCGATGATGCCCCCGAATCTTCCCTGCTTGGCTTGTTCTTCATCCAAATGGAGATAGAGAGGGTCATACTTTTTGGCAAAGCTCATAATTTCCTCTTTGGTCAATTCGTAATAACCCGTTTCAAAGACCTGCCCGACAGTAAACTCGTCAAACCTCATTTAAGCATCACCTAATGACTGAATTTTCTAATAACATTCGCTAATGGGTGTTGTTTTCCTGCTAACACCATCCAGCTAACCGGAATTGCAGCGGACCTTTCACAGTTTATCGAAAAATATTGGGGCTTTGGCAAAAAGTTTTTGCATTCAGGCAGATCAGGTGTTACAATGTTATTGAAAATTCTGATCCT
>JAAYOX010000019.1 GCA_012520135.1 Clostridia bacterium | reverse complement strand
GTTGCTAGATGTCACTTGAACTTTAATGTGCCCCGGTAGCTCAGTCGGTAGAGCAGAGGACTGAAAATCCTCGTGTCGGCGGTTCGATTCCGCCCTGAGGCACCATTTTTGCGGAAGTAGCTCAGTGGTAGAGCACCGCCTTGCCAAGGCGGGGGTCGCGGGTTCGAATCCCGTTTTCCGCTCCATAATGGCGACGTGGCCAAGAGGCTAAGGCAGAGGACTGCAAATCCTTTATCCCCGGTTCGAATCCGGGCGTCGCCTCCATTTTATTTTTGCCCGGGTGGCGGAACTGGCAGACGCACAGGACTTAAAATCCTGCGAACCCTCTAAGGTTCGTACCGGTTCGATTCCGGTCCCGGGCACCAACTTTGGATATACTGAGACACACTGATTTGCTTACCAAACAATGAAGTGTGTTTTTTTATTTTTAATGGAAAAATTAACAGTACAGGTAGTTTTCTGTCTGTGAGGGGATATAATTGCTACTGTAGGTATAAGAGGCCAGACAGGAAATTGTTTCTTTAACAAGAATAATATAAATTGTTGTATGGCATTAAAGGAAGGAGAGATAACCATTGGGTACGGACAAGCTGTTAAGCATTGACGAAGCGCTGAGTATAGACAGAAAGCAAGTACGGGAGTATTATAAAACCTACATAAACCCCGGTCTGGTCAATATGATGGGACTTTTGGATTTCGACAAGCAATTTGTAAAAGCAAAAGGCGTGGAAGTTTGGGACAGTGAGGGAAACGTATACCTGGACTTTTTGGGGGCTTACGGTGCCTTGAATCTAGGCCATAACCACCCCAAAGTAATAGAAGCTGTGGAAAAAGTGATGGAGTGGCCGAATCTACTCCAGGCTTCTTTAGGTACCTTGGTTAGTGCCCTGGCTTATAACCTGGCTCAAGTACTTCCCAGCGGATTAAGCCGTAGCTTTTTCTGCAACAGTGGTGCCGAGGCGGTGGAAGGAGGCCTGAAACTGGCCAGAGCCGCCAGTGGAAAAACTCGAACTATTTATTGTGAAGGTTCATTTCACGGTAAAACCATGGGAGCCTTATCGGTGACAGGTAGAGAAAAATACCGGGTACCTTTTCAACCTTTAGTGCCCGGTTGTGAGCCCGTTCCCTTTGGCGATTTAGAGGCTTTGGAGAACAAGTTATGGAAGAAAGATGTTGCTGCCTTTATAGTTGAACCCATTCAAGGGGAAGGTGGTATCATTTTACCGCCGCAGGGTTACTTGAAAGGCGTCAGAGAACTATGTGATAAATATGATGTCTTACTGATTGCCGATGAAATTCAAACAGGTTTCGGTAGGACAGGCACCATGTTTGCCTGCGAATATGAAAATGTAGTACCGGACATTATTTGCCTGGCCAAAGCCATCGGCGGCGGTGTTATGCCGATAGGTGCTTATTGTACTAAACCGGAAATCTGGGATAAGGCTTATGGTGGTATGGACAAGGCTTTACTCCACACGTCTACTTTTGGCGGCAATACATGGACATCAGCAGCGGCTATTGCAGCCATCGAGCAAATTGTCCAAGAGCGACTTTGGGATGAGGCCAGGGAAAAAGGCGAGTATATGATGGAAAAGCTGAGGAGACTGCAACAGAAATATAGTATGATCAAAGAGGTAAGAGGCCGTGGTTTGCTCATCGGTATTGAATTTGAAAAACCGGCTGGGCTGATCGATAAACTAACCGGAGGCATGATTAATAAGCTTTCGGAGGAATATTTCGGAGCCTTGGTGGCAGGAGAACTCCAGAATAAGTATCGCATTATTACTGCCTACACCCTGAACAATCCTAATGTAATCCGGTTAGAACCACCGTTGATTGTTACTATAGAGCAGATTGATCAAGTGGTGGATGCTTTAGATGCTATTTTTAAACAGCATCGCGGCTTCATGGGTATGGCTTTGTCCAGCGGAAAGACAGTATTGGGAAGTATATTTAAAAAGTAAAGGAGGTGCCGAACCTCCTCAGACTATTGACAAAGTACCATTTTCGCTAGACCGCGTAAGGCTGATAATGTTTGCTTCGCTACGGCGAAGCCCCTACGCCGTTACCGGCAGCAAGCTGCCGACGGCTGTGGGCACAACGCCCGCTCCGCAAATCATTATCAGCCTTACGCTTTTGTCAACAAGCAGAGGAGGTGTTGAGCCTCCTTTTATTGTGCGAAATATGCTATTCTAGCTATCAGCTGTTCCCGGAATTCATTAAGGGCATCAAAATCCATATTGGAGATATAATGAGCTTCTAATTGATCTCGATATGCTTTTACTTTACTCATGAACTCCAATGCCCGATCAAGGGCTGCCAGGTAACGGCGATTGGCTTCTTGAATGTCTTCCAGGTAAGGTGCCAAAGCCTTTTGATCAACAAATTGATCCAAATCGATGATTACATCTTCAGCTTTAGGGGAATAGGTATGAGGTTCAACACCGGTAATGATACCTAAATCCAACTCGGGCAGGATCAAATGTTCGATCTTTTCGGGAATTAAGGCACAATGATAGGCTTCTGCATTGTAGCCTAAAGTGACTGCCGTGTCATATAGTTTTTTGACGATAGTCGTCTTGCCGGTGCCGGGTGAACCTGAAATAATGTATCTTTTTTTCAACCTGTCAAATAGGCTGGGAAGATGGTTGGCTAATCCCTGCGGCGTGATGGCTGAAGCAAATAAGTGCCTTGTTTTGGGCTTGCCATAGGGGTTATCAGCCGGGAAGATTTCTTTTATTAACTTGCCGGCAGTTATGTTCAGCTGTAGAAAGTTTAAGCAGTTGCTAATCTGGTAATAACTTTCCTGATCTTCATTGATTAGTCTTGCTTGGGCTAAATAATTGTAAGCCCTGGCAAATAGATGTTTAGTCTGCCGGGAAAGAGTGATGATCTCATCCTTCAGATCTATTAATCCTTCCTCAAACCAGTAATTCCCCAGATTAATGATTTCATCAACGGCACCGGGATGTCTGGGATCAACAGTATGGGGGGCGGTACCATCCAAAATCGCAATGCCTAGGGCCGGAACCAATATCCCGTCTAGAGAGGTCACCTCTGAAGAGCAGCAATGATACTCAATGTCATGTCCTTCCTGGGACAACCTATCAGCTATAGCCCTAATAAGGGTGGATTTACCTACACCCGGGCCCCCTTTTAAAATGAACAGGCGTGTAGTAGCGTTGTTAACTATATCCTCATAGAAGGAATAAAATCCCAAGGAGGTATTTCCGCCAGGGAATACATAACGCGCTGAATTTGCATGGGACATATAGTCTCCTCCTTACTTCATCCTGAATAATAGCTATGTTATAATATGTAAATAGCTTTAGGATGTGTTTGGCAACCAGGTTTAGTGGGTTTGTTGAAGGGAAAAAGGCATAGTGGTATAATGAGAAAAAATATCACTGCAAAAGAAGGGACTGAAATTTATTAATGGAATTTGACGTAATTGTTATCGGAGGCGGACCGGGAGGCTATGTGGCAGCCATACGGGCCGCTCAATTGGGAGCAAAAGTAGCAGTTGTAGAGAAAGACAGTCTGGGTGGTACCTGCCTGAACAGGGGCTGCATTCCTACTAAAGCTTTGGTGGCTAGCGCTGAATTGGTGCACCAGTTGAAGAACGCTGCTACTTTCGGGATCAATGTTGATGGATTTTCTGTAGATTTCCGGCGGGTAATGGCTCGCAAGGAAGAGATCGTTGAAGGATTAGTAAAGGGTATTGCTTTCCTTCTATCCCGGCATAAAATTGAATCAATCAGCGGCTTCGGTAAGCTTGTTGCACCGGGCACCGTAGAAGTACATAAAGAGGATGGAACGGTTGAACAACTGACAGGCAAAAACATCATTATTGCTACCGGCTCAGAACCGGCACTAATCACCGCGCTAGGGTATAACGGTAAGACGGTTATTACCAGTAATGAAGCATTAGAATTGGAAGACATCCCTAAATCCTTACTTATTATTGGCGGCGGAGTCATTGGCTGTGAATTCGCTTCTATATTCAATGAGTTTGGCACTGAGGTAACTATTGTAGAAGCAATGCCTAATATCCTTCCCTTGGTGGATAATGAAATTTCTCGCCGGCTAACCATGGTAATGAAGAAAAAAGGCATTGCCATTAAAACAAAAGCGATGATTAGCTCAGTAGTAGAGGAAGAGGGTGGCATTAAAGCTACTTTGGAAACCGGGGAAGAAATCCGGGCGGAAAAAGCTCTCATATCCATTGGACGTACTTTTAATACTAAAGGTTTGGGATTGGAAAACGTGGGTGTTGCTTTAGGAGCTAAAGGTGAGATCCTGGTTGATGATTATCTGAGGACTAATGTGCCCGGTATTTACGCCATCGGGGACGTGACCAATAAAATTCAGTTGGCTCACGTAGCATCAGCTCAAGGTTTAGTAGCCGTGGAAAATATTATGGGTGGCAATCGTGTAATGGATTATTCAGTAGTACCAAGCTGTATTTTCACCATGCCTGAAATTGGCACAGTGGGAATTACTTCTCAAGAAGCTAAAGCGCGGGGCATCAACGCTAAAGTAGGTAAGTTTCCATTTACCGCTTTGGGCAAGGCTCGTTGTATGGAAGAAACCGATGGCAATGTTAAAATAATTACTGATGCGGAAACGGATAAAGTACTGGGCGTTCATATATTTGGACCTCATGCCACCGATTTGATTGCCGAGGCGGCTCTGGCCATCCAATTAGGAGCCACCGCTAAAGAGATTGCCCAAACCATCCATGCTCATCCCACTTTAGCGGAAAGCATGATGGAAGCGGCGGAAAACGTTCATGGTCTGAGCATCCACGCCTAGGACGGATTTTGGTCTTGACTTATGGTTCCTTTTCGTTCATAATATATTTGTGCTGGGACGGCAGTAATCTAGTCCAGGCCAAAAGGTCGCTTAGCTCAGCTGGTTAGAGTACCACGTTGACATCGTGGGGGTCACTGGTTCGAATCCAGTAGCGACCACCAAAATGACTATTCAAGCCTCTGTTTTTACGCAGAGGCTTTTTTGATTCTTGCTAAAAAAGGAAAACATCGGGAACTCATAACAAAAAATATCATACTTTATTGTTAGAAAGGCAATTTACATTTCCTAAATGAGCTAGTAGTGGAAAAGGTCGGTTGTATACTCTGATTCTTGGGCACATATACTATGTACAGGAAAGGGGTGAAAACGATGTCCCAGCTAATTTGCATCGGCAGTGCGGAACACATCGATTTCATCCGCAATAAGCTTGAATTAGAAAGCAAGTTGTTGCAGGCTGAAGGTGTGGTATTGACGATAAATGAAGCTGCGCTTGGGGGGTATACTTTTTGGGAGATTGAATTGGGCCCCCATAAAAACAGAACAGGTTTAGAAGAAGGCACGGTATTTTCCTTTCGGTATTCTCTGGCAAAATTCTTGACGGAATATATTTTTGCCAACTATGAACAGCAACTGGTAGGGAATCTGGTCAAAAATCACTATTATTACTTTAACCAAGATGAGCAGGCGTTTATTCTCGATAAAAGCTTGGAGATTTTACGTGAAGGGAATTCACTCAGAAGAAAAAACAGTGTCCTGCAGTTGGTTTTTGAATACTTGGAAGAGCATAAGCTGCTCATCATTGACGGTTTTGTCCGTTTTCGTCTAAAAGGGTATTTAGAGGACTTAGCTGAAGTGGTTGACCAGGCTGTCGATGAATTTCTGATGGAAAAAGAGTATAATGATTTTATCAGGTTACTAAAGTATTTTGTGGATATTCAGGATCCAAAAGTGGAAAGAGTAAATGTGCTGATCCAGCCCAATGGTTTTTT
Organism: Clostridia bacterium; assembly: GCA_012520135.1. Lineage (GTDB taxonomy): Bacteria > Bacillota > DULZ01 > DULZ01 > DULZ01 > JAAZDD01. The sequence goes on along the minus strand of JAAYOX010000019.1, from coordinate 15,454 downwards.
TCAATTGTATGACGGCCAGGATAATATAATCAAAAGCGACTATCTGGAAAGCTTCATTATTGAACTGGCTGACAATGAGTTAAACTATGAGGACCTTTTAATCAGCACTTTGATTACTCTTGCTCCTAGGCAGATTATTCTGCATTTACCTGATGCTGCCGCTATCAGAGGGACCGTAAGTACCATTGAGAGTGTTTTTGAAGAAAGGGTCGTTATTTGTAGTGGCTGCGGCAAGTGTGTTAATACTAAAAAACAGCAGAAGAAGCCATAGCAGGCCCCGAGCCTGCTATTCTTGATTTGTGTAGAAGATTGTTATATTATTGATGAAAATAGTACTTAAAGAGGGTAGATAATGAACCCGGGCCTTTGGTTAGTTCCCATAATCGGTGCTCTAATTGGTTGGTTTACCAACTACCTTGCAGTCAAGATGATCTTCCGCCCCCAAAAACCCGTGGTTATTCCTGTATTAGGATTGGCAATTCAAGGGGTTCTCCCAAAGCGTAAAGCAGAAATTGCCCGTTCTCTGGGGGAGGTAGTGGCAAGGGAGTTAGTTGATTTTGATGATGTTGCAGCTCAGGTTTCCGACAGACTTGAAAAGGAAGACCTGATCAATCTGTTAGCCGGACAAGCCAACGAGGCGGTAGTCAGATCATTGCCTCATATCGTACCCGAACCGGTTAAAATGATAGCAGGAAGTTTGGTAGGCAAGATTGTACAGCATCAAGGTTATGATTTATTAATGCAGTTTACCGGTCAAGCCATGGAGGAGATGAAAAAATCAGTTGATATAGCCCTATTGGTTGAGGACAAAATCAATCAAATGGATTGGGAACAATTGGAACGGTTGGTGCTGGAAGTTGCCTCCCGGGAACTGAAACATATTGAAATCTTAGGAGGCGTCCTCGGGTTTCTTATTGGTTTAGCTCAAATGGCGGTGGCTTACCTTTTTAATTGACAATTCTCTACTAATACTTTATAATTTTTTAACAGCATAATAATTTATCGACGATGAAAGGGACAGTACTATAGTCAGTTCGATCAAAGAGAGGAACAGTCCCGGCTGCAAGCTGTTCCATCGAAGGCTATGGGAAGACCGCCCCGGAGTTGCAAAGTCGAAAATCATTAGGCTTTGCCGTTGACTACGTTACAGTTGCCAAAGAGGAAGCAATTAGCTTCAATTTGGGTGGAACCGCGAGTTATCTCTCGTCCCAATAGGGCGGGAGATTTTTATTTTTGAGGGAGGTTTTATGATGAGTGATATTACGGTCCAACTTAAAAACGGTGATGAGAAGAGTTTCCCGGCGGGGCTTACACTGCAGGAAATAGCGAAAGCTATTCATCCGAAATTGGGGAAGGAAGCTTTAGTAGCTAAATGGAACGGTAATTTGACGGATCTGAATTATAAGCCGGAAACTGATGGAAAGCTGGAGTTTATCACCTTTGAGGATCCGGAAGGACAGGAAGTCTATCGACACAGTTCTGCCCATATCATGGCCCAGGCGGTACAGAAACTGTTTCCCGGGACTGTATTAGCTATTGGTCCTGCCATTGATAACGGATTTTATTATGATTTTGATTGTGAAAAAACCTTTACTCCTGAAGATCTTGAGGCTATTGAGCAAGAAATCAAACGGATTATCAAGGAAGATCATCCTTTTGAGAGATCAGAATTATCCCGGGAAGAAGCCCTTGATTTCTTTCGTAAAATCGGAGAGCATTACAAAGTGGAACTAATTGAAAACTTGCCGGAAGATGCGGTAATCAGCATGTACCAACAGGGAGACTTTGTGGATCTTTGTGCCGGCCCTCATGTACCCAGTACCGGTAAAATAAAGGCTGTCAAATTGATGAGCCTGGCCGGTGCCTATTGGCGGGGTGATGAGAAAAATAAAATGCTCCAGCGGATCTACGGCACCAGTTTTCCAAAGCAGAAAGAATTAGAGGAATATTTATTTAAACTGGAGGAAGCCAAGAAAAGAGACCACCGCAAAATAGGTACTCAATTAAATTTATATTCCATTGAAGAAGAAGGTCCGGGCTTTCCTTTCTTCCATCCCAAAGGAATGATTCTCAGGAATGAATTGGAGGCTTACTGGCGGGAAGAACACCGTCGTGCCGGATATTTGGAAATCAAGACTCCGATCATTTTGAACCGTAGCTTATGGGAACGGTCCGGTCATTGGGATCATTACCACGAAAACATGTATTTTACCACGATTGATGACCAGGAATTTGCCATCAAGCCTATGAATTGTCCGGGAGCAATGCTAGTTTACAAATCCCAGCAGCACAGTTACCGGGATTTCCCCTTGCGGTTGGCGGAAATGGGATTGGTTCATCGCCATGAAAAATCAGGTGTACTCCACGGCTTGATGAGGGTAAGGGCTTTTACTCAGGATGATGCCCATTTGTTTATGCTTCCGGAGCAGATTACTGCTGAGATCAAAAACGTGATCAATTTAGTGGACCGCTGTTATCGGCTATTCGGTTTCCAGTATCATGTGGAGCTGTCTACAAAACCGGAAAAGGCGATGGGTTCAGATGAAATCTGGGAACAAGCAACGGATGCATTGGCCCAGGCCATGAAAGAACTGGGGATGGAATATAGGATAAATGAAGGTGACGGTGCTTTTTATGGGCCTAAACTTGATTTTCATCTGGAAGACTCCCTTGGTCGGACCTGGCAATGTGGGACCATCCAATTAGACTTCCAAATGCCCGAAAAATTTGATCTGACTTACATTGGAGAAGACGGCCAGCGCCATCGCCCCGTAATGATCCACCGGGTGGTATTTGGAAGTATTGAAAGATTTATCGGTATTTTGACTGAACACTTTGCCGGTGCATTCCCGACCTGGCTTGCTCCCGTGCAAGTGAGACTGTTGCCCATTGCCGATCGCCATGTCGAGTATTGCGATAGTTTGAAGGAAAAATGGGAGCAGGAAGGCATCCGGGTTGAGGTGGATGATCGGAATGAAAAAATCGGTTACAAAATCCGCCAGGGCCAGTTGGAAAAAATACCCTATTTATTAGTTGTCGGTGACAAAGAAGTTGAGAATAAGTCAGTGTCTGTTCGTAAGCGCCGGGAAGGGGATATAGGTACCATGGAAGCTTCGGCGTTTGCGGAAGAAATTAAGTCTGAAATCAGTTCCAGAAAATAGCGGAATAGCCCTTGACATGTCTCTAGTAATAGTGTTAAAATCTGATGTGGAGCTTAGATGATAACAATAAGTAGAAGCCGTCCGCTTCTCACCTTATGACGCCGGGTGGTTGTTAATAAGGTAAGCAATTATGTGTTCCAGTTTATACTGACGTGCATAAAATGCGGATGGATGAGCCATTCGCATTTTTTTGTATGTGCCAACATTTTTGGAGGTGACAAATTATTAGTAAAGATTTACGCGTCAACGAGGAAATCCGTGCTCGTGAAGTAAGGTTGGTTGGTTCAGACGGCGAACAGTTGGGTATTATGCCCGTGAGGGAAGCGTTAAAGGTGGCCGGCGAACATAATATGGATTTAGTGGAAGTGGCCCCTAATGCTAAGCCACCCGTGTGCCGTATTATGGATTACGGTAAGTATAAGTTTGAGCAAAGCAAACGGGAACGGGAAGCCAGGAAGAAACAAAAAGTCATCAATATTAAAGAGGTTAAGTTCCGTTTGGGTATCGAAGAACATGACTTTCAGGTCAAGGCCAGAAACGCTATTCGCTTTTTACAAGCAGGCGACAAAGTAAAAGTTACGGTAATGTTCCGTGGCCGGGAGATCTCTCATTCTGATTTAGGCAGGAATATTTGCCAAAAACTTGCCAACCAATTACAAGATATAGCCAGCGTAGAGAAACCTCCAAATGTGGAAGGAAGAAATATGACTATGATTTTGGTACCAAAACAAGAGAACTGAGAGGAGGCAGTTATTCATGCCAAAGATGAAAACCCATCGCGGTGCAGCTAAGCGATTTAAAGTTACCGGAACCGGTAAGATTAAAAGAGCAAAAGCATACAAAAGCCATATCCTGGAGAAAAAATCCCGGAAGAGAAAGCGTAATTTGAGGCAAGGCGGTTTAGTCAGTGCTGCCGATGCCAAGAATATGAAAAAAATACTTCCCTATCTGTAATATAAAGCGTTCATCGATTTAAGTAAGGAGGCTGTCAATAATGCCAAGAGTAAAAACGGGGCCTGTTTCCCGTAGACGTCATAAAAAAATTCTAAAGCTGGCCAAAGGGTACTTTGGTGCAAAGTCTAAGCTCTTTCGCCCCGCTAACCAGCAGGTGCTGAAGTCCCTTTCATATTCTTATGCTCACCGTAAAAAGAAAAAAGGTGACTTCCGGAAACTGTGGATTGCCAGAATCAATGCAGCTGCTCGCATGAACGGCATGTCCTACAGTACCTTTATTAACGGCTTGAAGAAGGCCGGTGTAGAAGTTAACCGTAAAATGTTAGCTGATTTAGCCGTCAATGACGCTCAAGCTTTTAGTGAACTAGCCAATGTAGCCAAATCAAAACTTAATGCTTAATCTAAATGGCGACTGATCATCGTCTTAGATTGTAGATAAAGGCAAAATCGATGTTAATCAGAGGGCTGAATTGGAGCCAAAATCAAGATAGCGAAGGAGCCTGAGGGACAATGCCGACGGCATTAGCACCCGCAGGGTGCGGTTTCGGAGGCATCCGAGGCGACTGAGCTCATCCCCAAACCGGGCTCCTCTGAAGCCCGGGATTAACATCGATTTAGTTATAAGCAGTTAGTCATCATGCAGAGGCGACGGAATGTCGTCTTTTTGTTAGGCGGAAAACGATAAGGATGAGGCCCGGATGTTTGTAACCATCAAATCAAAAGACAACCAGATTCTAAAAGATGTTCGCTCTTTAGCAAAACGTAAGTACAGGGAAGCAAAGAACAAATTTGTCCTGGAAGGTAAAGTAGCAGTCCGGGAAGCGTTGGAGTTTGCCTTAAAGCCCTCTTATGTGATTGGAACCGATGCTTTTTTCAACAGAGAAGCATCAGCCCCCATTGTAGCCAAGGCCAAGGAGCGAGGTGTAGCTATTTATCAAGTATCGGAAAAACTCTTTAACGGTATTGCTCAAACAGAAGAGCCCCAGGGTGTATTACTGGTGCTGGAAAAACAAGAGAGCAATTGGCAGGAATTAACCATGGCTGACAATCCTTTATGGCTGGTAGTCGACGGGTTGCAGGATCCCGGGAATCTGGGCACCATAGTCCGTACTGCCGTGGCGGCAGGAGTTGACGGGCTACTAATCACCAAACAAACTGTAGATGTCTATAACGATAAAACCCTACGTTCCACCATGGGGGCTATTTTTAGAACCAAATTGTTGCAAGGCGTGATGGCTGAGGATGTGGTGGCTTACTGTAAAAAGTTCAGTTTGCCCATTGTAGTAGCTGATCCCAGAGGGGAGAGGCCATACTACCAATATGACTTTACCAAGGGAATGGCTTTAGTCATCGGTAGCGAAAACCAAGGGCCGGGGCCTGTATTGACGGAACATGCCGATGTTCGCGTGACTATACCTATGCCCGGGCAGATGGAGTCTCTCAATGCTGCTGTAGCAGCGGGTATACTGCTTTATGAGAGAGTCAGGCAGGTGAAATAGAATCCTTCCTTTTCTTGTTTTATTTGTGGGGTTGTGGTATAATCGGCTTAAGAATTTCCCCCAAATTTGCAGAAAGGTTGTGGTTTTGATGTTTCTGCCCGCCGAAGTTTTTTGGAGGATTTTCGTCAAAACAGGTTCAGTTACTGCTTACATCATGTACCGACGCCTAATTCTGCAATAGATTAAAGGCTGTGAGTGGGAGAAGTAATCAGTTTTTTTCTTATTAGGGAGATGACGTCGCGACTGAAAGCGTCATTTAAGGAATGCTGGTGAAGTTCGCCCAGGAGCTGAGAGTTGAACTGGTTAGTAGGCTCTTTCGGTTATTCCCCGTTATCGGAATTGGAGTAGACTTTAATGTCAATTAGGGTGGTACCGCGGAACAAAGCTTTCGTCCCTTGGGATGAAAGCTTTTTATGTATTTAGGGAGGTTTAGAACTCATGAAGGAACAATTGCAAAAAATTGCCGGTGAGGCAGAACTCGCATGTAAAAATGCCTCTACACAAGAAGAACTGGAAAATATCAGGGTTCGCTATCTAGGAAAGAAAGGCGCCTTAACCCAAGTGTTGAGAGGGATGGGCAAATTAAGTGCCGAGGAAAGACCTGTCATTGGCAAGTTTGCCAATGAAGTGAAAGAAATGTTGGAACAAAAAATTGAGACCCGGGTAAGGGAATTAAAATCCCTGGCAAAAGAGATGCAGATCAAAAAGGAAACAATCGATGTAACTCTGCCCGGCGTTAGGTTTATTGCAGGTAGGAAACACCCTTTGACTCAAGTTTTGGATGAAATTAAACATATATTTGTTACGATGGGTTATAGCGTTGCCGAAGGGCCTGAAATTGAACTGGATTATTACAATTTTGAAGCTCTTAATATACCTAAAAATCACCCTGCTCGTGATATGCAGGATTCATTTTATATATCCGATGAGGTATTACTCAGGACTCATACCTCTCCGGTACAAATTCGTGTCTATGAGGCAATGGCCCCTAAACTGCCGGTTAAAATTATCGCACCGGGCAAAGTATTTCGCAGGGATGATGATGCTACTCATTCTCCCATGTTTCACCAGGTAGAAGGGTTTTTAATTGATGAACATGTGACTTTTGGCGATTTAAAAGGTACCTTACTGACTTTTGTGCGGAAAATGTTTGGTGCCGATCGTGAAATCCGTTTAAGACCTAGTTATTTTCCCTTTACGGAGCCCAGTGCGGAAGTTGACATTTCCTGCATTATGTGTAATGGCTCCGGCTGTCGAGTATGTTCCAACACCGGTTGGCTGGAGATTTTAGGATCCGGTATGGTTCATCCCAGAGTGCTGGAGATGACCGGTTACGATCCTGAACAAGTCAGCGGATTTGCCTTTGGCATGGGTGTTGAGCGTATTGCCATGTTAAAGTACGGCATCGACGATTTACGCCATTTATTCGATAATGATGTACGCTTCCTAAGCCAGTTTTAGGGAATATGATTAGAAAGGGACGGTTTCAATGCGAGTATCGTACAATTGGTTAAAAAAATATGTAGATCTAAAAGTTTCTCCCATGGAGTTAGCTGATAAACTGACCATGGCCGGTCTTGAAGTGGCCTCAGTAGAATATTTGGCAGAAGGAATTGACAAAGTTGTAGTAGGCAAAATTTTAAAAGTAGAGCCTCATCCCAATGCAGATAAACTGGTTGTTTGTTCCGTCGACGTAGGTACGCCGGGGGAACCGTTACAAATAGTGACAGGGGCAACTAATGTAGCCGCAGGTCAATTAGTGCCTGTGGCCGTAGTGGGAGCTACTTTGCCCGGGGACTTCAAAATTAGAAAAGCCAATTTCCGTGGATTGCCCTCTTACGGCATGCTGTGTTCCGCTGATGAATTGAAAATCAACCCAGCCTTGGTTTCCCTTGAAGACCGGGAAGGCATTATGAGCCTGGGGCCTGATGCCCAGATTGGGATGCCTGTGACTACCTACCTGGGATTGGATGATTATGTAATTGAAATAGAATTGACCCCTAACCGGGCAGATTGTTTGAGTATGATTAATGTGGCCCGGGAAGTAGCAGCCATTACAGGAAGCCGGTTAAATCTTCCTTCCCTGGATCTGGATCGGATGCAAGGAGAGCTGCCTTGTTCCGTAGAGATTGAGGCGGACGATTTGTGCAGCCGGTATATTGCCTTGATGATCGAAGATATACAATTAGGGCCTTCCCCCAGGTGGATGCAACAATGTCTCCTGGCTGCCGGGATGCGACCCATTAATAACGTAGTTGATGTGACCAACTTTGTCATGTTGGAAACGGGACAGCCCCTTCATGCTTTTGATTATGATACTTTGCACGGCCGCAAGATTATTGTCCGCCGGGCCAAGCCTAATGAGAATATGATGTCTTTGGATGGGGTTTTGCGCCGTTTGGATCCCGAGATGTTAGTTATCGCTGATGAGGACCGGGCTGTGGGTATCGCCGGGGTTATGGGTGGTTTGGAGACGGAAGTTACTGATGCAACTAAAACAGTTCTTTTGGAATCAGCTCATTTTGATAATATGTCTATTCGGAAGACGGCCAGGAAACTGGGACTTCGTTCGGAAGCTTCCAGCCGGTTTGAAAAGGGGGTTAACCGGGAAGGAGCCCTTTTTGCGGCATTGCGAGCCGTTCAATTGATGGAAGAAATGGGTGCAGGTAAAGGCAAGATGGGGATTATTGATGTTTATCCTCATCCCTGGGAATCCTATGAAATTACCCTACGAACTAAACGAACTAACCAGATCTTGGGAACGGATTTTACCACTCAGGAGATCAAAAATTTTATCAGTCAGCTTGATTTTACCGTACTTCAGGAAGAGGGGGATTCTATTCGTTACCTGATTCCCAGTTATAGACAAGATATTACCAGGGAAATCGACTTGATCGAAGAAGTGGCCCGGTTGTATGGCTATAATAAAATTCCCGTTACCATGCCCAAAAGTGAAATGACTCCTGAGCAAAAGACCCCGCTACAATCTTTACATGATACGGTTGTAGATACAGCAGCGGCTTTGGGTTTGACGGAAATTGTTTCCTATAGTTTCATCAACCCCCAGTCCTTTGATAAGTTAAATTTGCCCCAGGAACACCCCTGGCGGCAAGTGGTGCAAATCGCTAATCCTTTAACAGAAGAACAGAGCGTGATGCGTACCAGTTTGTTACCCGGTTTATTGGGTGCAGCCGAAAGAAATTTCAGCCGCAGGCAAACGGCTCTGAGTTTATTTGAAGTGGGAAGAGTGTTTTTACCTTCTGTCTCCGGTCCCCTGCCCCAGGAGCGGCTCCAATTGGGCATCTTAATTAGCGGTCAGTTTAAGCCCGGTTGGTCCTGGCCGGTTCAGGAATTAGATTTTTATCATTTGAAGGGTATGCTTGAGTACTTGATTGAACAAGTATTGGGCACCAAACTATCATTTAAACCAATTACCGGTAAGCCGTTCCTTCATCCCGGGAGAGGCGCGGAAGTGCTGTACCGGGATCAGGTCATTGGCGAGATGGGAGAATTACACCCCGATGTTCAAGAAAACTACGGGTTCAGCCAGCGGGTATATATTGGCTACCTGGATTTGGAAAGGATTGCAGCCCTGGATAAGAAGGAAATTCGTTTTACGCCAATACCCAGATTTCCCAGTGTAGACCGGCACATGGCCGTCCTGCTGCCTGAAGAAGTCAGTTCCGATAGGATCGGCCAGGTTATCCGGGAGATAGGTGGATCTTTAGTTGCCAGCTATGAGTTGTTCGATGTATACCGGGGACCCCAGGTACCGGCAGGCTGGAAGAGTCTTGCTTATGGCATTACCTACCAGGATGCTGAAAGGACCCTGACAGACGAAGAAGTGAATCAACTCCATGATAAAATCAAGGAAGCGATCAAAGAGCAATTAGGTGCCGACTTTAGATAATGTAGTAAGATGTCGATTTATTTGCAGGATTTTCCTCTGTTTCAGCGAATGAAGAACATATATGGAGGCCTTTAAATATAGGAGGTCAGCTTTATGGCGGAAATTGCAAAAGAGAAGAAACGTGTTGCAGTCTCCATCTTCGATCAGGAGTATGTGGTAAGGAGCCTGGAAGAAGAGGATTATATTCAACAGTTGGCATCTTTTCTGGATCATAAAATGCGGGAGATTCATAGAATGAGTCCCAGCTTGAGTGCCGGCAAAGTTGCAGTGCTGACTGCTTTAAATCTGGCTGATGAGTTGTTTAAGGTGCGGCAAGAGTATGAGGAACTCCTGAATTTGATTGAAGAAACGAAAAAAGGTGTCGGCATTAAATAGAATAAGGCTAAAACCTCACGTTCGTGAGGTTTTTTGTTGATCTTCTTTAAAGCCTTTGGGTACACTATTATAAGGAACAAGCGGGTGAGAGTGGGGGAATGTCGGGAACGATGGTAGCTAGTTGGAATCCGGAAGAAGTACTGCCACTGTCTTTTTATGAAAGAGAAACTACTTTAGTAGCTAAAGAGCTTTTAGGCCATTACTTATTTCATCGCCATCCGGAAGGCATGGTGGCGGGCAGAATTGTGGAAACGGAAGCATACTTAGGTCAAAATGATCCCGCCTGCCATTCTTGCAGAGGAATCACACCCCGTTGCAAAAGTATGTTTGGCACTGCCGGGCGAATTTACGTTTACATCATCTATGGCATGTATTACTGTTTTAATATAACCACAGATATGCCGGAAGTACCTGCCGCAGTCTTGATCAGGGCCTTGGAACCTGTTGAGGGCATCGAAATAATGCGTAAAAGGCGAGGTAAAAATAAGCTACGGGATTTATGCAGCGGTCCCGGTAAACTGGCTACCGCCATGGGATTTGATAAAACCTTTGACGGTCAATCTTTGTTAACAGGTCCTGTAGGAGTTTCTCCAGGGAAATTAAGTCCAGAGGAGAGAATAATAACTGCTCCTCGAATAGGTATCAGTAAAGCCGTGGACTGGCCTCTTCGGTTTTACTTGGCTGGTAATCAATTTGTATCAAAAAAATAATTTGCGAGGTGTTATCAATGTTATTACAAGAGATTTATCGATTGGCAGTTCAAATGGGGATGGAAAAGGATCCCCGGGGCAAGGCTGCCGCTAAAGCCGTATTAGATGAAAACAAAAAGAAATTTGATGAGATGAAGGAAGAGGAGCAAAAAGAATTCGATCAGGAGCAGCTTTCTAACCCTTACAGTGATACCCGCATTTTGTATGGGAAGTTGGACCGGCCGGTTAAACGGGTTTTAGCCGGTATCGATATTGAAGTGGGAGAAGTACTGCTGGCGGATCGCCTGCAAAACATAGACTTAATTGTTGCCCATCATCCTGAAGGGAAGGCATTTGCTGCACTCCACGATGTGATGCATTTACAGGAGGACATTATGGAAATGCTGGGAGTACCAATTAACGTGGCTGAAAGCTTGATGAGCGGTAGAATCAGTGAAGTCCAAAGAGGGCTTTCTCCCATCAACCACCAGAAAACCGTTGATGCTGCCCGTTTGTTAGATATAGCTTTTATGTGTGTCCACACCCCGGCGGATAATTTGGTGAACGATTATTTGACCAACTTCATTGAGGAAAAACAGCCTAAGAAAATAGCAGACCTAATCAAGGTACTGAAAGAGATTCCCGAGTATGCCAATGCCACTAAAAACAATGCGGGTCCACAGGTTTTTGTGGGAAGTAAAGAGAGAAGATGTGGCAAGATCGTGGTCAATATGACCGGAGGTACCAGCGGTTCTGAAGCTGCCTATGAAAAACTGGTTCAAGCAGGAGTTGGCACTATCGTGGAAATGCATATGTCGGAAAAACATCGTAAGGAGGCTGAAAAAGCCCATTTGAATGTTGTAGTAGCAGGACATATTGCCAGCGACTCTTTAGGGATGAACCTTTTCCTGGACGCTTTGGAACAGCGGGGCATTGAAGTGCTGGCTTGTTCCGGTTTGGATAGGGTTAGCAGAAATGCATAAACCGGAAATACTTGCTCCTGCCGGGAGCATGGAAGCCTTTAAAGCGGCTATTTTAAACGGAGCCGACGCTGTTTATCTGGGTGGCAAGTTGTTTAATGCACGGCAGAATGCTGCAAATTTTGATGAACAGGAACTGGAAAAGGCAGTTAGATGGGCCCATAGCCGGCAAGTAAAGGTCTATGTAACTGTAAATATATTGCTTCACAACGAGGAGTTGGAAACAGCACTTCACTATTTGAAGTTTTTGTATCACATCGGTGTTGACGGGATCATCGTTCAGGACTTGGGGTTACTTATGCTGGCTAAAGAAACAATTCCTGAACTGAAACTCCATGGCAGTACCCAGATGACAATTCACAACCTGCAGGGAGCTAAGTTTTTTGCAGACAAAGGGTTGGAAAGGATCGTACTGGCCAGGGAGCTGTCCTTTAAGGATATTGTTACAATCCGCCGGGGCTGCGACCTGGAACTGGAAGTTTTTGTTCATGGAGCTCTATGTATCTGCTATTCAGGGCAGTGTTTGATGAGTAGTATGATTGGAGGCCGGAGCGGCAATAGAGGAAGATGTGCCCAACCTTGCCGGTTACCTTATGGTTTGGAGACTGCTTCCGGCAAGCCAATTAAGGCGGAAGGGGATTACTTGTTAAGTCCTAAAGACTTGGCCACCATCGATCTCCTGCCGGAATTGGTAGCCAGTGGGGTCCATTCCCTAAAATTCGAAGGTCGAATGAAACGTCCCGAATACGTGGCAACAGTGATCCGGGTCTACCGGAAGGCATTAGACCGTTGCCTGGCTGATCCGGAAGGGTATCAGGCAACCTCGGAGGAAAAGAGGCAGCTGGCACAGATCTTCAACCGGGACTTTACTACCGGGTATTATCATCAGAATCCAGGGGGCAATTTAATCAGCTACCAAAGACCTAATAACAGAGGAATTTTATTAGGAAGGATCAATAAGATAAATGCCAAGAAGAAATTGGCAGCAGTTAAGCTGGATCAACCCTTAAATGTTGGAGACGGTATTGAATATTGGGTGTCTAAAGGGGGAAGGACCGGAGTTACCGTTAAGGAAATCTTCCTTGATGGGTCCAAGGTGTCTCATGCTGCCGCCGGCAGTTTAGTGGAAATCGAAGCTCCGGTTCAAGCCAGGTCGGGAGATCGGGTATTCAAAACTCATGATGCAGAGTTAATGACCATGGCTCAAGCCGGAATGGACGAGGAAATGGAAATACCTAAAACTCCGCTGAAAATGAGCGTCAGCGGTTCCCTTGGGGAACCGCTGCAGTTAATCGTAAAGGATCATGAAGGGAATGAAGGCCGGGCATTAACGGATTTTTTGGCTGAAGAAGCCCAAAAAAGGCCTCTCACTAAAGAAGTCTTGGCAAAGCAGCTGGGACGTTTAGGTACTACGGATTATGTACTGGAAGAGCTGGAATTGGATCTGCCCCATAACCTGATGGTGCCTCTCAGTGAATTGAATGATTTAAGACGTAAGGCTATTGCCCAATTGGATCGAAACAGGCACAAAGGAATACCCGTTCCTTTTAATGAGGACCGTTTTAATCGAGTAATTGCTTCTCTTGAATGTAGGGAGAAGGCTCATTCTCAAAGCTCACCTAAATTGTCCGTCAGTGTGGGGGATCCCCAGTCACTGGAGGCAGCTGTATCTGCCGGGGCAGATTGTGTATATATCAGTGGGGAACGCTTTCGCAGCAAGAGATTCGACCTTGGCGATTATGGAGATTCCGTCAAAGAAGCCGGGAAACGTGGTGTTCAGGTATATTACGGTCTCCCCAGGTTGTGGTTGGACAGTAATGAGCCGGCTTTGGGGAGAATAGCCAAGGAAATAGAAAGGCTACCGGTGTCCGGTGTAGTGGTCAGTAATCCAGGAGGTGTCCGGTGGGTAAGAGAACGTTTTCCCGGACTGCCTTTGGTACTGGATTATTCATTAAACTTAATGAATGATTTTAGTATTCGCTTCCTGGCGGATCAATGGGTTGAATGTATCACTTTGTCCCCTGAATTGACTTTTCAGGAAATCAAGGATCTTTGTGTGCCTCCAAAGCTGGAATTAGAGGGGATAGTACAAGGGGCCTTGCCCTTAATGATATCTGAGCATTGTGTAGTAGGCGGCGTAGTTGGTTGCCGGACAGAAAATCAGCCTTGTTCCGGACCCTGCAAAGGCAAAAGTTTTAGATTACGGGATCGTAAAAACTATTATTTCCCCGTAGAAATGGATCAGTTTTGCAGGATGCATATTTTCAATTCCCAGGATCTTTGTCTCATTGAGCATCTCCCTCATTTCAGGGAGCTGGGATATCATCGATTACGGATTGAGGCCCGGGGGCAGGCTGAGGAGTATGTGAGGAAAACCACCGGCATTTATCGCAAAGCCCTAAATGAGCTTGAATATGGCCAAAAGTTCAATGGGGAGGAACTGCGGCATCTGTTGGCTGAGTTATCTCATCATGGTTTGACAAAAGGCCATTATTTTCGCGGTGTATAGAGGTGAAACCATGCCTTATTTCAGCATTGAAAAACTGGAATTGCCTAAAATATTGGCTCGCCTGGAGGATATGTGTGCTTCGTCTCTGGGGAGGGAGTTGGTTAAGGAGCTGGTGCCCAGCACGGACTTAGAGGAGATACAGATTTGGCAGCAGGAAACCGGTGAAGCCACTGATCTTCTCCGACTTCACCCTACTTTTTCCTTGGGAGGAGTCCGGGATATTCGTGGGCACCTCTGGCGGGTTACCAGAGGTGCTGTATTACAGCCAAACGAATTAATCGAAGTGCTGGATACGGTTCAAGCCGGTCGGCGGTTGAGGAATTTTTTCGCTAAGGTAAAGGAAGATTACCCCAGGCTAAAAGAACTGAGTAAGCAATTATTAGATCTCACTGAAGTGGAACAGGCCATCACCGGTATCATCGGCGAAGATGCCAAGGTCAAAGATGATGCTTCACCCACCTTATTTCGACTGAGGCGAAAAATACATGAGGTCCAGGACAGAATAAAAAGCAAATTGGAGAGCATTATTCGTTCAGGGGAATACCAAAAGGTTCTTCAAGAGACGCTGATTACCATGCGTGGAGACCGTTATGTATTGCCTGTAAAACAGGAGTATCGAAGCAAAATGCCCGGTTTAGTACATGATCAGTCGGCCAGCGGAGCTACCCTATTTATCGAGCCAATGGCTATTGTTGACCTTAATAATGAATTGAGGAAAGTGCAGTTAGAGGAACAGAAGGAAGTAGAGGCTTTGTTGGCTGCCCTTTCTGCCAAAATCAGTTCTTATGAACAAGAATTGCAAACAACTCTGGAAGCCCTGGGAAGATTTGACTTCCTGGTGGCTAAGGCAAGATTAAGCGGAGTCATGACTGCCTCCCGGCCATCGTTTAATACTAAGGCGTATTTGCGGATTGTAAAGGGAAGACATCCTTTAATCAGTGGCAAAGTAGTTCCGTTGGATTTGGAACTGGGTAAAGACTTTCAAACATTGATTATTACCGGTCCCAATACCGGGGGAAAGACCGTGGCCCTTAAGACTTGTGGGCTTCTTTGTTTAATGGCTCAGTGCGGATTGCATATTCCGGCAGAGCCGGAAACGGAGTTGTGTGTTTTTGACAAGATCTTCGCCGATATTGGTGATGAACAGAGTATCGAGCAGTCCTTGAGCACATTTTCCAGCCACATGAAGAATTTAGTGTTTATCGTGAAGGAAGCGGGCCCGTCCAGCCTGGTACTCTTGGATGAGTTGGGAGCCGGTACTGATCCTACCGAGGGAGCAGCCTTGGCAATGGCTATTTTAAATACCCTCCATTCGGCAGGAGCCAGAATCGTGGCTACTACCCACTACAGTGAATTAAAGGCTTTTGCTTATAACAC
>JAAYOX010000222.1 GCA_012520135.1 Clostridia bacterium | reverse complement strand
TTTTTAACCGGGGAACCTGTATTGACTTTACCGGCTACCGATCGCTGGGGAACTTGGGTCAGTGCGTTGGCGCCCGTTAGAGACCCTAATACAGAAGAGATAATTGCGTTGTTTGGTATTGATTATCCGGTGGAATATTGGCAAGCGGAAATTAACAAGCACGTGCTTCATTCCATTGTGGTAGTTGCCTGCATTTTAGCCCTGCTGGCATTGCTTTATCGCATGAAATTGAGCAACTACCGGCTGGCGGTGGTAAGTCAAGAACTGGAGAAAAACGAAATCTTGTTCAGGACGGGTTTCCGGCAAGCACCGATTGGCATAGCTTTAGTGGATTGTTCTTACGTTATTGCCATGAGTAATGCGGAATTCGCCCGGATATTGGGCAGGGCTAAAGACGATATTGCTTCGTTAAACTGGAGAGATATCACTCATCCTGAGGACTTGGACAAGGTACTGGAGTTTTTTAAACAAAGTCAAAAAAGAAGGACCTCGGAAGCTTCGCTGGAAAAACGGTTTGTCAAGTCGGACGGAACAGCCGTATGGGTGAATATGACTGTACGCAAGTTGCAGCTGGTGAATGAAGATGTTACTAACGAGTATTATCTGTGCATGGTTCAGGATATCCAGGCCCGGAAAGAAGGGGAGGAGGCCCTTCGGGAAAGCGAAAGGAGCAAAAGGGTACTGCTGGAGAACCTGCCGGGAATGGCTTACAGGTGCAAGTTTGACGAACACTGGACCATGGAATTTGTATCCAGGGGTTGCTATGATCTGACCGGATACAAAGACGAAAGCCTTTTACACAATAAAGAGCTGTCTTTTAACGATTTGATTGTTCCGGAATACAGAGATGTATTGAGGGAGGAATGGGAGAGGGTAGTTGAGCAGCGAAGCCTGTTTCGCTACGAATATGAAATAGTCACGGCCGGCGGGGAACGGAAATGGGTTCTGGAAACGGGACAGGGAGTGTTCGGGGACGACGGCGAAGTGGCAGCCCTTGAAGGCATTATTATTGACATTACCGAAACTAAGGAAAAGCAGCGCCAAATAGAATATATCAGTGACCATGATTTGATGACCGGTGTGCATAATCGCCGGTATTATGAAGAAGTAAAAGCACACCTGGACAGGGAGGAGAAATTGCCAATAGCCATTATTATTGCCGATATTAACGGTGTCAGGCTGATTAACGATGCTTATGGCACCGAAGCGGGAGATCGACTGATTATCGAAACGGCGAGAATACTGCAAAGATGCTCCCGGGAAGGCGATATACTGGCCCGGACCGGCGGTGATGAGTTCAGGATGATCCTTCCTAATACTAATCGTCATCAAGCCAACCAAATTTTAAAAACTATTCAGGCTGAATGTATCAAGTTCAATTCCAAAATAAGAGAAACAGAGCGGCGGATCAGTTTATCTGTGGGTATAGGAATAAAAGCCGGTAAAGAATCCAGTTGGGAGAGTGCGGAAAAAGAAGCGGATGAATCCCTACGCAGGCATAAGCTCTTTGAGAGGAAAAGCATGCACAATACAGTATTATCCTCAATCATGGCCACCATGTATGCCAAGAGTCAGGAAACTGAGGAACATTCCCAGCGGATTTCCGAAAAGTGTATTAAAGTTGCCGAGTTATTGAGGTTGCCTCAAAGTAAACAAGATGAGCTGCATCTTTGTGCAATGCTGCACGATATCGGGAAAGTAGGTATCGATGACCGGATTCTGAACAAGCCCGAAAAACTCAGCGAAGAAGAGTGGGAAATAATGAAGACCCATCCCGAAATAGGGTACCGGATTGTCATGTCCGCACCGGAGTTGGCAAGTGCGGCAACGGTTATTCTGGCCCACCATGAGCGTTGGGACGGAAAAGGATATCCTTTAGGCTTGTCGGGAGATGAGATTCCATTGCTGGCGCGTATTTTAGCAATTGTCGATGCTTATGATGCCATGACTCAGGAAAGGGTATACAGAAAAGCGTTACCTAAAGAATTGGCCTTGAAGGAAATAGAGAAAAACGCCGGCATCCAGTTCGATCCCACCATAGCCCGCATTTTTGTAGAATTAATGAGGAATGAAGGCTGAAGACTTAAACATAGCTTAAGAATAACTTGGCCTTAAAAGGAGGGAGCCGGCAGTGCCTTTTGAAATTGTCAGAAACGATATTACCAAAATGAAGGTGGATGCCATTGTTAACGCCGCCAATACCGCATTGCAGATGGGAGGGGGCGTTTGCGGTGCCATTTTCCGGGCGGCGGGAGTAGAGGAACTTCAGAAGGAGTGCAATGCCATCGGCCGTTGCGAGACGGGACAGGCCGTGATTACCAAGGGATATAAACTCCCGGCCAAGTACATTATTCATACCCCGGGGCCGGTTTGGCGGGGAGGTCATTATGGAGAGGAACAGCTATTGCGAAGTTGTTATCTCAATTCCCTAAAACTGGCCAAAGAGCATAACTGTAATTCTATTGCCTTTCCTTTGATTTCGTCCGGAATCTTCGGTTATCCCAAAGACCGGGCCTTAAAAGTTGCAACTACGGCCATCAGTGACTTCTTAAAAGAAAATGAGATGCAAGTATATTTAGTCGTTTTTGACAAGGCGGCTTTTTCTATAAGTGAAATACTGTTGGGCCAAATCCAAAGTTTCATTGACGAACATTATATAGACAGGCACCGGCCTCCAAGAAGAGAGCTTCTGGAAGTGGAAACAGTTGCTCTTAAAGAAGCTATGTACGTGCCCAAGCAGATAGAGTATAAGATTGCCGGGCCTGCGGGGCTGGAAGATTTGATCGGGCGCCTGGACGAATCCTTTTCAGAGACCCTTTTTCGCCTTATTGACGCCAAAGGGAAAACCGATGTGGAGGTTTACAAGCGGGCCAACCTGGATCGCCGGTTGTTTTCCAAAATCCGCAGCAATAAAAGTTATATGCCCAGCAAGAAGACGGCGGTGGCCCTGGCCATCGCTTTGGAGCTAAATCTGGCCGAAACGAAAGATTTGCTGTCACGGGCCGGATATACTTTGTCCCGGAGCCAAAAGTTTGATGTCATTATTGAGTATTTCATCCGGAACGGGAATTACGATATCTTTGAGATCAATGAAGTCCTGTTTTATTTTGATCAGCCTTTACTGGGAGCGTAAAGGCTGATTTGTCGCCCGGGAGGCGACCGTTGGCAGTTTGGTTTATGTTATCCTCTGATCAAAATTGAACGGAGGAGGATAACGAAAATGAAAAACAATCTGACAGAACTGGTGTTTATCCTGGACAGGAGCGGTTCCATGGCAGGTCTGGAGAGCGACACTATCGGCGGGTATAATGCCATGCTCAAAAAACAGCAGGAGACTGAGGGGGAGGTAATTGTCACCACAGTTCTTTTTGATGACAAGTATGAGCTTCTCCATGACCGGATTAACCTGAAGGCCATTGCTCCCATTACTGAAAAAGAATACTACGTTCGTGGCACGACAGCCTTACTGGATGCCGTCGGAAAAACCATTAATAAAATTGTAGCGGTACAAAAACATACGGCGGAAGAATACCGGGCGGATAAAGTGCTGTTCGTGATCACCACCGACGGCATGGAAAATGCCAGCCGGGAGTACTCCTATGAGCAAATTCGCCGGATGGTGGAAAGACAGAAAGAGAAGTACGGATGGGAATTCATTTTTCTGGGGGCCAATATTGATGCAGTGGAAACGGCCGGCCGGTTTGGAATTGATGCCGGCAATGCTGCCAATTACCACGCCGACAGCGAGGGAGTTCAGCTGAACTTCCAGGTGCTCAGCGAGGTTATAACCAACGTTCGGGAAAGACGACCCCTTTCCGGCGGTTGGAAAACAAGGATCGATACGGATTATAAACGCAGGAAGATGTAAGAAGCTATCTTCTGGGATAAAGTGGTTTTAGGAGAGGTAAGTATGGGAATAGAAAAATTTGTTAAGAAGGCAATCGAAGAGTTTTGTATTGAATATGTTATGAAACCGTATTTATGTTATACAGAGCACGGCCACCATGCCAGGTTCTATTTAACCTTATATAACATGCTTCCTCAATCTGAACGATATTTTGTTTATAACGGTGAAGAAGTCTGTGTTATTCAAAAAGAATACCCTACAGCCCATAACCTGGACAAAAGCAGAAGACAGAATTGGGATATTGCAGTTCTTAAGAGACCTGTTTCTTCGGGTGAAAAGGGGGAACCAGGTTATGATTATTTGCCTCTCAATTCGGTTGTTGAGTTTGGTCTCAACGCAGGAAAAGAGCATCTTGTGGAAGATATACGCAGGCTGTGCCACAAGAATTCGAATGTAACGCACAAGTTCATAGTACATTTGTATCGAATTTCCACTAGCGGCAATTTAATTTCTGGCAGGGATTGGTCCGAAAAATCAAAGAGAATCCTGAGCTTGGACGAGATTACTGATTTAGTAACCGGCTACGCTTGTGACAGATTATTGGTTTATGTAGGTATCCACGACAAAACGTTCCCAAACAAAAACGGTGTATGGGCTATTTCAAAATCAGGAAGGCAACAAGTGTTTCCAAAAAAAATTTAGCCCTGCCGAGACGAGCCATGGGAGGCTGTGCCATGTTCGGTGGGGTGGCGGGGTGCAATGACAATGGTAAT
>JAAYOX010000221.1 GCA_012520135.1 Clostridia bacterium | reverse complement strand
CTTTTCCGCACACAAGCATTTTGAACGCTCGTTATGTACAATGCCTGTCGCACTAATGCTGATTCGTCGATAATAAGTGCCTCCGCAGCCATTAGCACGCTCTGGATCACCTGTACTATAAAAATCATAGTCACAAATGCATTCCATCTCCCGAACTAAACTCCATCCTGGAGGTAAGGGAGGAAAAAATAGAGCATGATTACCCTCTGTACGGGACAACTCTGCCTGAGCTTGCATTTATATTCACCACCTTTTGACCGGACTCAAAGTACTCCAAAAAGGTCTTGTTCGGACCCAAAAAAGTTTTAGCCTGCTTTATAAACTCTTCCTGGGTACCTTTCCGGCAGCACTCTTCAGCATACAGACGAGCTGCCTCGATCATGACCCTCGGCTGTGTACCCTCCCGCAGTCGGGCTTTCCAGCATCTATAAGCGGCCTGTTTTTCTTTGCGCCTGGGGTACGCTTCCCAGAACGCTTCAAACTCAGGGGTATACTCTGACTTAACGCCTTTGCCAGCTTCTGCATTTGCTTCGAGCTGCGCTCCCCCATCAAATAATGGGTTCTCAGCCGGGGCATTTGAATCAGATTCGCAGCCGTTAGGCGTGCAAGTATTATTTACAGTTTCAGTTACAGTTACAGTTACAGTTACAGGTTCCGGTATCCGTTTGAGTAAGGGTTCTATAAACGGTTTATTTAACTGTTCAAGTAACCGTTTCAAATCTTGCAGGAGTGGGCTTTTTGGTAGTTCCGCTAATTGCTTTTCAGCAGCTTTTGCCTGATTCCCATTTTCGATGGGGTTATGTTTTAAGTAGTTCACGATTAGCAATAATCGATTAGTCTCGTCGTACTTTATAAACCCATCGCTAAACAGTTGGTTAAACGCTTCATCTAACCGTTTGATATCCCAATCAAGATCAGCACTAATATAAAGTTTGGGGAGTACATGACATCCTAAAATGTTATTGTGGGGGCTAGTTAGTAGATATAATGCTAATAATTTAGCATCGTCACTCCACAGCTTGGCCTTTTCATCGTTCCAAAAAATTGATTTGATCCTGGTGTATCTGCCTTCTGCCATTCTCCCACTCCTTTCCCCGACCAGTTATTTTTCAAGCCACACCTTCGAGGCTAATAATTCTCTCTATGATAGTTATCTGAGCAGTAGTCGGCAGATCTGTCTCCAGTACGTCCTGGATCCACTTCTTTTTCAGTTCGCCAAATAAAATTGATGGATCCATATATACCCCCGCATTTACCTGATCATCAATTTTACTATTTTCCACTCTATCCTCTCCCTCTTCATTGAGATCATCACTAACGCCAGCATATTTTAACCGGTAATATACAGTGGTTGACGGCACGCCAATCTCTTTTCCTATAATGCCGGCTGTCTTGTACAGAGACAGTCCTTGTTCCTTGATTATCTTTTGCGCTTGTTCCGCAGCGGCAGGCCAGTCAATATGCGAGTACTTAGTATTACGCTTCAAATCGAACACCTCCTCACCTTCACTGGTAACCAGCTTTAAAAACTTAACCTTACCAGTCTGAATATCGTTTATTAGAATAGTTTCTGGGTAGCGTTCACCTTGGACAGCCATAAAGCGGTCAGTAATCTGAATTACTATACCTTTACGGGTCTTAATCTCATCGGTTTTAACACCATGGACAGGAACTTTAGTAATATATTCAATTTCATCGCCCACATGGATCCGCACACTACCCGCTCCCCTTTAGTCAGTCATCCTTAGCTAGTAATAGGCCATATCCGCAAATATCAGTCCAGGCATCTTCATCACCGTAATTACCATTTGCAACCCTGAACAGCTTATCTATAACCCGGACAGTCCCCAGCATGTTTTTGTATTGCTCTGGCTTTACGCCGTCCGGATACAGTATCGCCAATATATCTCCCGACTTCTCAAAAGAACTGCCATAGAGGCGATTCTTTTCGTCCACTACCTTGCCTATCTTTTGGGCCTTCTCAGCGTATGACATAATGCTTGTCCCCTTTTATTAGAGTTTCTTTCCCCCGTGCCGGTAGGGTCGGGTTTTGTTAAATTCGTGTTTGGTGATCACGGCCTGGGCAATATCTATACCTTCATGGCCACAGTAATCCAGTACGCGGATAATACAGTCGGCCAGCTCAACGGGTATCCCTTCCGGCTTTTCTTCATTGCTGAAATATACCTCAGTGGGTAAATGGCCATTTCTGTGCTCTTCTAATGCTTCCGACAGCTCTGAGTGACACAGAGAAAGAATATCCCCAAATGATCGTTCCTCGTCCCACCAGCCGTGTTCAATTGCATTCCGATGTATTTCGTCTCTCAGTATATTTAACATTTCCCGCTCCTTTCCGGGTACTGGTTCCACTCTTGCCCATCCAGCAAACGACCGGCGGCTTTTTTGCCTAGTTTATGGACAACTGTATCGCCAAATATTGCGCTCGGGGCATGATATAAGCCCTTTCCGTCCGGGTACCAATCCCCCCAACTCTTGAAAAAGAAAGGCACGCCAGCTTCTTTGCACTGGTCCCTGAGTGATCGCACCCAATCCGGATGCATTGGTCTGGCACCGGGGCCTGTTTCGCCCCCGCAGATTACCCAGTCGATTTTGCGGTCTTGAGCGCGGTTTATACATGTTTTCGGATTGTCTAGGCATACTTCGCAATTTATACAACCACCCAAATAATCATTGCTTAACAAATCCACCGGTCCCAACATCGGCTCCACGCTAACAAATCTCACCGCTGCCGGTATCTGCATCAGTATCGGTATGCGCTCATCTGCTCTGGCCTGGTTCTCGGCAGTAACCCCAAACCATATGTGCTTTCCGAAATGCCCTTCAGCCTCAAGATTGATATTTACTGGTG
>JAAYOX010000220.1 GCA_012520135.1 Clostridia bacterium | reverse complement strand
TCCGTCTTGGCAGTCTGCTTGGGACTGGTGTATTGCTTGATAATTTCTTCCATATCCTGGGTGGTGGGGATCCAGTAACTAACCTGGTTAATATATTGGGAAGTCCCCGGCAGGGTGGTGGCTTCAATGTTACCGGTATCAAAGGCCCTGGCGGCCTTGGCCAGGCTCAGCATTTCCGTGGCGCTGAAATTGGTTTCAATACTTTGATTAGCTTCCCTGATCAGCTCCGGCAGCTTCAGGATGGTACCAAACTGCAGGGTTTCCTCGGCTAATTCTTTGAGGAACTTCTGCTGCCGGTTAATGCGGCCAATATCTCCCAGGGCATCGTTCCGGAAACGGACATAAGCCAGGGCATCGTAACCGTTAAGCCGCTGTTTTCCCGGATGAAGGTCGATATCTTCTTCGGGATAGTACATCCTTTTCTCCACTTCCATTTCAATGCCGCCCAGGGTATCGATCATTTCCTTGAAACCCTCGAAATTAATTTCCACATAACGGTGGATTTCCACATCCAGCAAGGCCTCCACTGTTTCCACAGTCAATTTGGGGCCCCCGTAAGCATTGGCATGGGCCAGTTTCTCCCGTCCCCGGCCGGGGATCTGAACATAGGTGTCTCTGGGAATAGAGAGCAACTTCAGGTCATGGCTATCCAAGTCGAGAAAAGCCAAGATCACAGTATCGGCCCGGGCCGGTTCATTGGCCCGCTGGTCGGTACCCAGTAGCAGTATATTCATCCGGTTGTCGTTGGCTATGGGTGCTGTCTCGTCTCCTGTTTCCTCTCCCCCCTGTTCAGCAACAATGGGGGAATTCCCCAGCCAATGGTTTGCCAGCTTAAAACCGGCAAAAGCAAAGGCAACGAAGACCACCACCAAAGCCGCTACTAAAGCCAGGCCGGTCTTTTTCTCTTTAGTTTTATTATTAGCCAATGCCTTTCCCTCGCCCCAAAAGTCTTTTTCCGAAATGTCACTCATGGGTTTACCTCCTATAACGGTCATCGGATTTGCAAGTGTTCCTTATACCCACTCTTCATTATATAACAGGCACAAACGAAATGGGCAGAGTTTTATTTCCATATAGACGCTTACTTAAGTGATTTTGTTCCCGAACCGCCATCTCGTATGGCAGGATAAGGCTATAAATGTTTCCGGAGCGGGCGTTGGCCCACAGCCGTCGGCGGCTTGCTGCCGGTAACGGCGTAGGGGCTTCGCCGTAGCGAAGGAACATTTATAGCCTTATGCCCACTACTAGTAAAAACTGTTCTAAGGACGAATGATCACCTGCTTTTGTTCCGGCAACCATTCAATCCGTGCCCCTAATCCATCGGCCACAAAGCGAACCGGCACCATGGTTACGGAATCCGCCAGTTCCGGAGCCGCATCCAGTTCCACCAAGCTACCGTTTAGTTCAGCCTGTTTGGAACCGATGGTGAGGCGGACCATTTGACTGCCACGCTTAAAGATGGCCTGTTTGGCAGCCCCTTCCCAAACCACTTCCGCCCCCATGGCTTCCCCGATAAACCGGAAAGGCAGCATGGTGCGGCCCTCTTTGACATAGGGGGCCTTAGCCAGGTTGGTGACGGTATCTCCTTGCCGGGCTTCCGCCTGCCCCAGGGTCAAAATAATAGGCTGGATGAGGCGGGCCTCCAGTCTTTTGAGCCGTTCATCTATTTTTTTGGTTTCAATCTTAAGATAAGCTAGTTGCTCTTTTAATTCTCCCATTGCCTGTCCCAGATACCGGTCCAGGTAGCTTTTAGTCACTAAAGGATCCCCGCCGGTTCCAGGTGAAGGGCCTGCTGCCCCTGCCGTATGGCTGTAATGATTGAAAGCAAGGAGGGCGAACAAAATGAACAAGCTTAAACTGCGGCGTAAATTCATGGTATTAGCTCCTTCAGGGGACACAAGAGGAAATTTTTTGCACTTTGTGTCCTATGTCACAGGCTCCAATTGATCAATATGTTATTATTCTTGATGAAGGGGGATTTTCCTTCAAAGAGAATTTAGGCTTACTTCCATTATTAAGCAGGGCTAAAATATCTTAACCAGAAAAAATAATTCAAAAAATTTCATTAAAGGGCTTGCGTAAGTTTTCACATTATGTTAGTATATAATCAAACAGAAAACCGCAATAAGTCTAACACTTATTTGTTCTCTGTTTCACTTTTATAAAGTATTACTTAATATTTTAAGATAATTGTTAAACATCATTGCGTGTTGTGAAAGGAGGAAACGTTATGCGGAACAGTATGAATTTACTGCAAAGGGAAAGGCTTCATCTTTTAGATGAATATACTTCTGCCAAAGGCAGTGAAAAAGTCAGGTTATTAGTCCGGATTATGGACATTGACGAGCAGCTGGAAATTAACAAGCGTCAAGATAATGCATCAAACCGCAAACAAGTCGGTTAGGAATTTATCCCCTTAAAAATTCCTTACTCTATATTATGGCAGCACGGCATAACGGCCGTGCCTTTTTTTATCTGGTAACATCGTAGATTATCCTTGCCAACTGAGCCTCCACCAATTGCCAGGCCAGTCCTCTTTCCGTAGGAGCCACCTGGACGGACAAAATCACTTTCCGTAATCGGTCGGTAGGTATTTTAGAGGCGATCCGGTAGTGAAGCCACAGGTTTTCCAGCGTTAAAGGAAAATCAGTGATCACATGGCGGTGAGCGGCCAGACAAAGCTTGGGCAACTGCCAGAAATAGACTTCCGGCCTGGTCAGCCGCCTGACCAGTTCCCCCAGCATCTCCTCG
>JAAYOX010000219.1 GCA_012520135.1 Clostridia bacterium | reverse complement strand
AATAAAAAAAAACTATGCCAATCAAGCGCATAGTCACAATTTTATGGTGAAAATTCAGCAAATCTTTGTTGAGCAAGCTCCCAAAGTTGGCGGAATTCCGGTTTGTCCCGGCGCTGGGCTATTCGCCTGGCATCTTTTTGAGCTAATTGCAAAATTTGACCATCCCGGAGTAAATCTGCCGCTTTGAATTGTGGCATCCCATGCTGCCTGACTCCGAAAAAATCCCCGGGTCCTCGAAGCTTCAAGTCTTCTTCTGCCAAGGCAAAGCCATCGTTTTGGGCAAGCATGGCTTTTATTCTTGCCCTTGCTTCTTTGCTTTTCAAGCGACCCATCAAAAGACAATAGGATTTGGCAGAGCCACGTCCCACCCTGCCCCGCAACTGGTGCAGTTGAGCCAAACCGAAGCGTTCGCAGCCGTTAATCAGAATTATATTTGCATTGGGCACATCCACCCCTACCTCAATGACTGTAGTGGCTACCAAAACGTGAATGTCACCCTGCCTGAACTGTTCCATGATTAATTCCTTCTCTTGGGAGGGCATCCGGCCATAGACTAATCCCAAACGAAAAGAAGCAAACGCCCCTTGCTGCAACTCCTGGAAGAGTTGGGTTGCTGCCTCTGCCTCAATCTTATCCGAATCTTCTACCAAGGGACATACAACATAGGCTTGCTGACCCTGTCTTAACAACTCTTTAATAAAGTCATAGGCTTTTTGCCGGTCTCGTTCCGGTACATAGCGGGTAACTACCGGCAACCTTCCCGGTGGCAATTGATCGATCACGGAGTAATCCAAGTCGCCGTAAAAAGTCAAAGCCAATGTTCTGGGGATTGGAGTAGCCGTCATAATCAGCAAATCCGGCTTGCCGAGGCCTTTTGCCAGCAATTCGGCCCGCTGGGATACTCCAAAACGATGTTGTTCATCAATCACAACCAGACCTAAATCGGCAAATTGCACTTGAGTTTGAATCAAGGCATGGGTACCGATAATCAACTTAATCGTCCCATTCTTCAGGTTGGCACTTATGCGCTCTTTTTCTTCTCTGGTCAAGCTGCTGGTCAGCAAGGCTGTTTCCACACCCAACCCAGCCATTTGTTCTTTAATTTTCAAATAATGCTGTTCTGCCAAAATTTCCGTAGGTACCATTAATGCTCCCTGATACCCGTTTTCGATGGTGCGAAGCAAAGATAAAACAGCAATAACGGTTTTCCCCGAGCCTACATCCCCCTGGAGCAAACGAGCCATGGGAGTACTCTGTTCCATATCATTAAAAATTTCAGTCAAGACTCTCTTTTGGGCTTGAGTCAAAGGAAAAGGTAATTGCCGGATATAATTCATCGTCAATGAACCTTTGATTAAATGAGGAATTCCTTCCCTTTGCTCCCATTGAGTTTTTTCCCCGTAAAGTCTTAACTGCCAAAGCAGCAATTCTTCATAAGCCAATGACTTTCTTGCTCTCTCAGCCTGTTGAATACTGCCGGGGCAATGGATTTGCTTTAAAGCCTCTCCGGTAGCGGGTAGCTTGTAATGATCCCTGATGACATTAGGCAATGTATCAGGAATTTTAGCCATATATTCCTTAATCGCCTTACTCATTATGCGGCGCATTACTTTCTTGGAAATACCTTTGGTCAAGGGATAGACCGGCACGATCCCTTGACTAAAGGCCGTATTTTCAGAGGAGGAAAACTTCTCGTAATCCTCCACGGTTATAGTTTTTTCCCACCTCCGCATGGATACTCTGCCATAAACTATCAATTTTGCCCCTACGGTAAATGACCGCTTCAAATAAGCCTGGTTAAACCAAACAGCCCAAGCTTGATCCGTACCGTCTGTCAGCAAGACCTTTAAGATCGTAAGATTGGCTCTGGGACGCAATTCTTCAACCCCGGCGATAGTTCCCCAACAAGTAACCAACTCCCCGGGAGCTAATTGAGCAAGGGGAGTCAGCTGGCTACGATCTTCATACCGGTGGGGGAAGTGAAAGAGTAAATCCCCAACTGTACTAATACCCAGTTTTCTTAAAAGCTTTCCTCTTTCCGGTCCTACTCCTTCCAACCGTTCCACAGGAACATCAAAAGCTGACCCAACCGTGCTTCTCAGTTCCTTCACAGGTTACCACCTTATTCCAAACCAAAAATATAATAATACAAGGGCTGTCCACCGCTGTGAACTTCCACTTCCAGATGGGAATAAGCAGCTTGAATTTTTTCTTTCAGTTGCTCAGCCTGCTCTTCCACAACGTCTTGACCGTAAAAGACCGTCAATAACTCAAAATCATCAACGTTAAGGGTTTGCAAAAGCTCTAAAGCTACTTGTTCCAAGTCATCCCCCTTGGCGGCAATTTCACCTTCTGCCAAGCCTAAAATCTCACCGCTGCTAATATTAATACCGTTATATTGGGAATCGCGAACGGCATAGGTAATTTCCCCTGTTTTTACCGTGTCCAGGGCTTCTGTCATGTGTTCCAAGTTTTCGTCCAGACTTTCGTCAGGATTATAAGCTAACATAGCCGCCAAACACTGGGGAAAACTCTTTGTGGGCACTATAGCCACATTAATGTCCTCATTTTCCAGAACTTGTCGGGTTTGTTCGGCCGCCAAAATAATGTTTTTGTTATTAGGCAACACAATTACCTTCCGGGCACAGGCCTCTCTGATACCGTCCACCAGATCCTCGGTACTGGGATTCATGGTCTGTCCTCCCTTGATAACCACATCAACCCCGATGCTGGTTAAAATGGCTGACAATCCTTCCCCTACGGTAACCGCCGCTACCGCCATCTCTTTAAGCTGTTTTGGTGGAGCTGCCGGAGCCGCTTCTCCCTGGGTTAATACTTCCCGGTGCTGCTCCTCCATATTGTCAATTTTAATATCATAAAGTACACCTTGTGCCGCGGCTTTTTCCAAAACTAAACCGGGACGATTGGTGTGAATATGAACTTTTAGGACTTCTTCGTTACCAACCACCAACAAACTGTCGCCTAAACTAAAAAGCTCATTTTTTAACCGGTTCTCCTGCAGTCCCTGTCCCTTAATAATCAACTCGGTACAATAACGAAATTCCAGGTTCTGAACCGGGGTAGCTGCACCGATCGCCGTCTCTTTTGCTTTTTGTTCTTCCGGCTCTACCTGGACTTGACCTTTCAGTCCCGCGATCATCCCTTGGATAATATAAATAAAGCCCTGACCGCCGGCATCTACCACACCTGCTTCAGCCAAAACCGGCAGTAATTGTGGTGTCCTCCGCAATGCTTCATCTGCCGACGCCAATGCCCCTTCTAAGACAGCTAAACAGTCTCCGCCTTCCTTTGCCTTTTGTTTTGCACCTTGTGCAGCAGCTTTGGCAACAGTTAACATCGTACCTTCAACAGGCTTGATCACAGAACGATAAGCCATATCCGAGGCTTTTTGGAAAGCTTCAGCCATACTCATCCCATCAAATTCATGCTTGCCGGCACCTTGACTGAAACCGCGAAATAGCTGGGAAAGAATAACCCCCGAATTGCCCCTGGCTCCCATTAAAGCACCGCCGGCCAAAGCTTGTAACAAACGGGGTACATCGTCGATAGTGTCCTTGTCTATCTCTTTCACGGCAGCAGTCAGCGTTAAGTGCATATTAGTACCTGTATCACCGTCAGGTACCGGAAAAACATTGAGGGAATCTACATAAGCTTTATTAGTGCTTAAGACGGTTTTAGCACCGTGAAATGCTTTTCTTAATTGTTCTACATCAAGTGTCCCATACTGCAAATCCGGTTACCTCCTCAGTCAATAACCCTAACCCCTTGAACAATAATATTAACTTCCGCCACGTTAATACCTGTCTTATGCTCTACAGCATACCGGACCTTTTCCATGGCGTTTTGAGCCACTTCGGAAATCTTAACACCATAACTGACAATTACATAGACATCTATAATCAGGTTATCCCTTTGGCTGCTAACGGATACACCTTTGGACAATGAATCCCGTCCCAACAACTGCCCAATACCGTCGGTAATCTTTTGGGAAGCCATACCTACCAACCCATAGCACTCCAAAGCCGCATAACCTGCTATAGTAGCCACCACTTGATCGGCAACAATCACTTTACCTAATTCATTTTGTTGTACTGATGCCAATGTAGCTTCCTCCCTTCAACAACCTGCGTTAATCACCATTGTCTTCGTTATCACCCACCAATTGATTTAATTCCTTCAGCAATAAATTCAGGTCCATGCCATGTTGCTTGGCTGCCATTGCAATCGTTTCATCAACTGCCCCCATGCAACTGCCACAATTCATGTTTTGGGATTCCAAATATTTTTTCGCCTTAGGGTAACGCTGCATCAACTCCAATAGCTGCATATCTTTGGAAATCATCCGCACCCCTCCTCCGGCAATATTTTTGAAACACCCTGTTTAAACTATTATTCTTTCCACATCCTTAATAACAAACCCTGCCAAAGGATAAAATTTTGAATGACTTGCACAATAATATGGATTCTGTTACAATGAACGAAGGCTTATTTCAGTGACGCCGGTAGCTGCCAAGGAGGTGGGAAAAATGGCCAAGTGTTCAGTATGTGGCAAGCAAGTTATTTCCGGTAACCAAGCCAGCCACTCCAATATTAAAACAAGAAGAAGCTGGGCACCTAACGTGAAGCGGGTTCGGGCGATCGTCAACGGAAGTCCCCGGAGAATTCACGTGTGCACTCGGTGCTTACGGTCCGGAAAGGTGCAAAGAGCCATCTAAAAGAAGTAATATAGTTAAAAAGACCCCTACTACGAAGGGTCTTTTTGTTTATAGGCACAATTCAACTTCTGCCAACACATGGCCGGTTTTCCATTCGATCAAACGAATTAGTTTGTCATCCCATAAAGCGATTGTCCCTTGGGAAACCTCCCCTTTCGGCAGGGAAGGACTTCCCGGATTTAAGTATACAGTCCCTGTCTCCTTGACCAGAGAGGGAATATGGGTATGTCCCTGGACACAGAGGTTGATGGACCATTTGCGACACAAATCTTTTACCCGATCAGGTTCTAACTGATGACCGTGATGCAGCAAGACTTTCACTCCGTTGATAATGGTCACCAGGTATTCACCGGCCAGAGGCAATTCCAACACCATCTCATCTACCTGGCTGTCACAATTTCCTCGCGCAATTAAAATAGGAATAGATAACTCCCTTAACCGGTGACTTAATTCTTCCGGTGCATAACCGGCAGGCAATTGATTCCTAGGTCCATGATATAATACGTCTCCGGCATGCAGGATTAAGTCAGCCCCTTTTAAAAATCGTTTACTGATTTCCTCCCAGGACTGGGAATCACCATGAGTATCACTGACAATTACAATCAAGGAAACTATACCTCCTCAGGTTACTTACCTGCCCGTGCTTGAGACGCCTCTTTGACAGTGCTTTTCTGTGTTTCCGTTCCCCTCAGTAACACACTGACCCGTTTATAAATCACAAAGGAAATAACACCGCTCAATATCCCTTTAGCAGCGTTAAAAGGCACAACTGCGGAAATGATAAGCCCTCCAACCTGTTCCGTGGGAATTCCCCACAAAGGCAGCAGGATAAAATAGTTTGCCAGAGACATTACCACTACCAATGCCAAAGCGCCGGCGATCAAACTGGCTACGGCTCCTTTTTTGGTCCGCCAGTGTTCATAAACGCTGCCTGCAACTAAAACATAGGTGCACCCGGCAATTGAAGCACCAAGAAAACCGATAATGCCGGAAGTGGCCTTGCCGGAAACGAAAAACAGCACATTTTTGACCAGTTCTACCAAAACACCTACCCAAGGCCCATAAGCAAAGGCAGCAATTAAGGCCGGTACCTCACTGGGATCATACTTAAGGAAGGGGGGTAGCAAAGGTAAAGGAAACTCCAAGGTAAACATTAACAAAAAACCTACTGCTGCCAGAAAACCAACCTGTACCATTTTTTTGACTGACATTCTTCTCCTCCTATCCCAATATGGTCCCCATAGCAGAGAAAAAACCCCGAATCAGCTTCGGGGTTTACATCATAAGTAAAAGACACAACCTAAGGTCATGCCACTCATCCTTCTCCCATCCAGACTCTAACTGTCGGCTCTGGAAATCAACCAGATCAACCGAATTATCGGCTCGCGGGCTTTACCGCCGGTAAGGAATTTCACCTATCCCCGAAGGACCATATTGAATTGTTTAATCAAATTATAGCATTCATGCTCTTTATCGTCAAGGGATCACTCCCGGACCATTGCTACCCCCTTCAGGATCTGCCGGATAGCGTCGCCGCGGTCCCGCTGGCCAAACACAGCTGAACCGGCCACCAGTATTTCCGCCCCGGCTTCTACTACCAAAGGAGCGGTATCCCGGTTGATACCCCCGTCTACCTGAATGGGAATCTCAATTCCTTGCTCTTTCATCATTGTTTTCAAAGCCCTAATCTTCGCTACCGCTTCGGGAATAAATGCCTGTCCACCAAAACCCGGATTTACACTCATCAAGAGCACCATGTCTAATTGAGGTAAAATCCACTCGATGGATGACAAAGGAGTAGCCGGATTAAGGGCAACAGCGGCTTTAACGCCCTGCTCTTTAATCAATGCCAATAATCGATGGAGATGAACGGCAGCCTCAACATGGACGGTAACAATGTCAGCCCCTGCTTTAACAAAATCCACTACGTAACGTTCAGGCTGCTCTATCATTAAATGTACATCGAAGATCATCTTGCTCAGGGGACGTAAACTGTTGATTAAACCGGGTCCGAAGGTGATATTAGGAACGAAATGCCCATCCATTACATCTAAGTGCAGCATCTTAATTCCCAATTGTTCAATATCTCCTATTTCCTGCTCCAGTCGACTAAAATCAGCACTCAACAGGGATGGTGCAATTTCAACCATTTCAGTATCTCCTCTCATTGCGTATCAATTCGTTTAATAAATAACTGTAATTTTCATAACGACCCATATCGACCGACCCTTTGTCCTTGGCCGCCAGTACGGCACAGCCCGGTTCCGTTTGGTGAAGACAACTGGTAAACCGGCAACCCGTTTTTAACTCTGCCATTTCCGGAAAGAAATAGGATAAATCTTCCTTCTTAATCTCGGGCAGATCTAAACGGCTAAAACCAGGAGTATCGGCTACAAAGCCTCCCGCCTCCAGTCCCATTAATTCAACGTGGCGGGTAGTATGACGGCCCCGTTTTGTTTTCTGGCTTACACGTCCGGTTTTTAAAGCCAGGCCAGGTTGAATGGCGTTGAGTATACTGGATTTACCCACACCAGAAGGGCCGGTCATTACCGATATTTTCCCTTTTAAATAATCCAGCAGCCGGCTAATCCCGGTCATTGTCTTTACACTGGTCAGAAGGGTATCATAGCCGATACTTTCATAAAGAGAACGATGCTTGTCCTGATATTCTTCATCTACTAAATCAGCCTTATTAAAACAAATAACAACTTTCAACTCCTGATGCTCCGCCAACACCAGGATCCGGTCCAACAGCATTAAATCGGGGTCAGGATTAGCTAACGAAACCACAATAACTACTTGCTCCACATTAGCCACCGGTGGCCGGATTAACTGGTTGGTACGGGTAAGAACTTTTTCGATGACTGCCTTCGAGTCGTTTAACGGCTTGATCAACACCCGATCTCCTACCAGGAAATCCTGATCCTTAATCCGGTACTTACCTCGCAAAGAACACTCCCACAGAAACGACCCTGATTGAACATAGTAAAAACCGCTGTAACCTTTAACGATAATCCCCTCTAGCATATTACCCCCCTATTGTAAAGTTGTTTCCTTAATCAAAACATCATCTTCATAAACCAGTGCATGCCCTTTACCGTAATAGGGCACCTCAATACTGATAAAATCGTTAGGATCGTGAATAGCATTGTATTCTTCATGCTCCCCGGTTTGATCGACGATGACCACCCGAACCCGGTGCTGTTCACCGTCATCTTGTACCCAGACTTGAACGGTAGCTCTTTTGGACGCGGGCCCCGGTCCTAAACTAAGGGAGAGATTGACTGCAGTTTTCTGCAACACTTGTTCTCCGGGGGCAATATCCTGACTTACCACCTGTCCGGCAAAATAGTCATAGCTTACCTCATTGGTAACCTCACCTAACTCCAGATAATTTTCTTCCAAGATCTGAGTTGCCTCCGGTAGAGTCTTACCCAAAAGATCCGGCATCCCAATATAGCGAGGCTGAGGTCCCAAGCTTACGATTAGAGTAACTTCACTTCCTACCGGGGCTTCCTCATAAGGACCGGGTATCTGTCTCAGAATATAACCTTCCGCCATCTCTTCCGTATATTCTTCCCTGATCTCTTCTGCCACTTCAAAGCCGGCGTTATTGATTTGCACCCTTGCTTCCCGGAGACTAAAACCAATAACGTCAGGTATTTTGCCTAAATTCGGCCCTAAGCTGACATCCAGCACCACCGCTCTGGTCAATTTAATTTTTTCGCCGGGAGCGGGTTTTTGGCTCAAAACATGATCTTTAGGTACTTCCTCATTGTGCATGCGGCTGCCTATTTCCCACTTCAATCCTTCCGCCAATAGAGTCCGTTCGGCCTCCGTTAAAGGCATATTGGTAACATCAGGTATCTCTACCTCACTGACTGCCAAAAATCGCTGAAATCCGTAATAAAAGCCTCCAACTAACAGAATCAACATAGCTAAAGCAAACAGCACCCAATTCAATGTTTTTGGCTTCTTCTTTCTGGACCGTTGCCGGGAACGGTGGAACTCTTCTTCGTTTACCGGTTTGGAATCGGTGACCCTGGGTAGCACCTGTGTCCTGTCCAGTTGGGCAGCCGGTAAATCAACAGCTTGCTCCAAGGCCTTTTTCATCTCCATGGCACTGTGGAATCTGTCTTGGGGTTTTTTGGCCAATGCTTTAGTAATTACTTGTTCCAATTCTATTGGAAGATCCGGCACTATACTGGAAGGTTTGGGATAATCCGCCTGAATATGCTTAATGGCAATGCCAATCGCCGTATCCCCTTCAAAAGGCAGTTGGCCGGTGAGCATTTCATATAAGACAATGCCGGCGGAATAAATATCCGTATGTATGGTAGCCATGTCCCCCCTGGCTTGCTCCGGGGAAATGTATTGAACCGTACCAATGAAGGCACTGCCCGAATAAGTCATAGTGGCATTGGAAGCAGCTTTAGCAATGCCGAAATCAGTTACCTTGGCCTGGCCTTGATTGGTAATCAAAATATTCTGGGGCTTAATATCTCTATGAATGATATTACTGTCATGGGCATGTTGCAGGGCATCACAAAGCTGCCTGGCATACCCGATGGCCTCTTCCGGTTCCAGCCGGCCTTTTTCCTGAATTATCTCTTTTAAAGTCCGTCCTTCAATATACTCCATTACCAAGTAATAAAGATCTTGTTCTTGCCCAACATCGTAAATACTGACAATATTGGGATGGGATAGCTTGGCCACCGCCTGGGCCTCTTGTTGAAATCGACGTACCACTTCTGCATCGCTGGCCATCTGCTCTCTCAAAATCTTTATGGTAACTGCCCGGGATAACAGCCGGTCTTTGCCTTTATAGACTATGGCCATTCCGCCGCCGCCCAGTTTTTCAACCAATTCATACCTGTTGCCAATCACACGCCCGATCAGAGTCTTCACCTCTTCTCCAACATTCTCGTCCGATTTTTTATTGTAAAGATGACAAATAATAATTGATCAGTTCCCTAACCACCGGTCCCCCTAGCCCTCCTCCGGAACCGGCATTTTCCACTACCACCGCTATCGCTATTTCAGGAGAATCTGCAGGAGCAAAACCGACAAACCAAGCATGAGCCTGTCCATGGGGATTTTCCGCGCTACCTGTCTTACCTCCCACTTCCACTCCGGCTACCTGAGCCTGTTGACCTGTACCATAGACTACGGTGCCTACCATGGCCTCTTTCAGAATTTCAGCCGTCTCCCGGCTCATTACCCTGGTTTGGGCTAAATTCAAAGAGCCTGCCGGGAAATCTTCTCCCGGTACAGCCCGCCCCAACAATAAAACCGGCTCCGCCAACAGACCCCCATTGGCGATGGCCGCGGTTACCATGGCCATTTGCAAGGGAGTAGCCATTACCTTACCCTGTCCAATGGCACTTTCCCCCAAGCCGTTTACCGTTAACGGAGCATCGCCCAAACCGGATTTTTTCACTGGTACACCCTCCAACACATCTTGTTCAAATCCAAAAGCCTCCGCTTGCTTTCGCAACTGTTGTTCTCCGATTTCCAACCCCAACTGGACAAAAACAACATTACATGAATAGGCTACACCCTCCATAAAATTGATCCGGCCATGGGTCGTATAACAAGTCAGTTGCCTTCCTTCCAACTGGATATAACCGGGACATTCAAACTCCCTGTCCAACAAATTGGGATCAGCTTCTAAAGCCGCCGCCCCTACCACCAGTTTAAAAGTAGAGCCGGGTGGATAGGTACCGGAAATAGCCCTGTTAAATAGCGGGTTGTCAGAGTTGTTGACATAATCGTCCCATTTCAGGTGCAAATCGTTAGGATCAAATCCCGGGGAACTGATTAATGCCAGTATTTCCCCGGTTTTCGGCTTAAGGGCCACAATAGCACCTTTATTTCCCCCTAACAAGGAATAACCGTATTCTTGTAAATTAGCATCTATTGTTAATTGTATATTATAACCTGTTTCCTGAACACCTGCTAACCGGTGCCAAAAATTTTTAATCCCCAAAGCGCCGTCTTGGCCAAGCAGTTGAGAAGAGTACCATCCTTCTGCCCCGGAGGAGCCTAACTTAGCGGAGGAATAGCCAATGGGATGGCCTCCGGCATAGCCTAAAGGGTAATGACGGATTCCGCTGTCTGTCCAAAAGGCCAAAGGTACCTTATTCCGGTCGAAGATTTCCCCTCGCTTAACTCTATTTTCCTTAGCTATAGTATAGCGATTGGCGGGATGCCTGGCCAATTCACTTCTTTCCAGCAGTTGGATACGTCCCAAAGCCACTAATACAATCACAAAACACAGGATAACAATGACTCTAACCCGTAACAGATTAGTTCTCATGAACAGCCGTCCCTTCAGGAAGAGCAAAAAGAGAACTCAAACGAAGCAGCAACCCTAGCATCAAATAATTGATGACCAAGGAACTACCACCATAACTCATTAAAGGCAGGGTAACTCCCGTTAAGGGCAGCAGCTTAATAATGCCTCCTATGATCACCAGAGTCTGGAGAGAAAAGAGCAAGGTCAAACCCCCGGCCAGCAATAACCCGAAGTCATCGGGGGCCGAATAAGCAATCTTGATTCCTTTCCAGCCCACCACACCATACAGAAACAGAATTAAAGAAGCACCCAAAAATCCCAGTTCTCCTCCCGCTACGGAAAAGATGAAATCTGTAGCCGCAGCCGGAATAAATTTAGGGTTACTCATTCCCAAACCCATTCCCAGTATTCCTCCTTGGGCCAGGGAAAAGTAGGACTGGACAATTTGGTAGCCCGGACCGTCTGCTAAAGGCCAGGGGTTTTGCCAAATTGCTACCCGTGTTTGAACATGGGGAAAAAGATAATAGGCCACAGTGGAAGCTAACCCGAAAGCTACTAAACCCATAATCGCTATCTCTGCCCTACCTGACGCTACATACAGCATCGCCAAGATTAGAGCAAAGAAAATAAGGGCCGCTCCCAAGTCTTTTTGCACCACCAGCAATACCATCAAAAGTCCACCGGCAACCATAAGGGGACCAAAGCTCTGCAGTTCCGGCCGAAAAGCAAAACTTTCCTTGTGATCACTGAGATAACCGGCCATAAAAACAATCACTAACAGCTTTACTACTTCAGCAGGTTGAAAACGAAACTGCCCCAAGCTCAGCCAGCTTCTTGCCCCTCCTGTTTCGTCTCCGATAATAACGGTAAGAACCAAAAAGGCCAACCCTAATAGCATAAAAGTATATTTAAATTCCGCTAACCAATGGTAATCACGAACAACCAGGATGACACCGGCCATCCCTCCAAGACCCAAGATGGTCCAAAACCATTGTTTGATGGCAAGATTCGGATCAAGATGATACAGCAAGAGCAATCCCAAACCGGTCAGCATCGCCGTTATGGGTAGCAGAAGCTGATCTGCGCCTTTTGCCTGCCAACCAAGCAGGAAGTGGAGCACATAATACAGGCAGCCCAAAAGAATAGCACCTATAAATAAATACCTGTTTTCCGGCTCGGGAGCCAGTACATAATATAATAAGGCACCGCTCAGCAGCAAAGCTACTGCAGGCAGTAACAGTAAAGCTTCCTGCTTTCTGGATTGATCCATTCCCATCACCTAATCCAGTAAAATCGCCAGTAAAGTAATATTATCATTCCCGCCACGTTGTAAAGACAGTTCAACCAGTTGTGCCAAAGAAGCCTGCAGACCCTTTGTTTCCATTAAGATTTCTTTAATCTCCTGTTCTTCCACCAGGTTGGTCAAACCATCGGTACAAAGCAAGATCAAATCATCTTTTTGTAAGGTCATACTTTTAGTATCCACTTTCACTTCCGCCTCAAAACCCAAAGCCCTTGTCAGCATATGCCTGCCAGGATGAGATTGGGCCTCGCTGGCAGTAATACTCCCATGGCGCAGCAGCTCCCCCACAAATGAATGATCATCAGTCAACAATACCAGTTGAGCATCCCTGAGTAAGTAGGCCCGGCTGTCTCCGATATGAGCCAGATGACCTATACCTTCTCTGATCCAACAAGCGGTGAGGGTGGTCCCCATTCCTTCTTTCCCTGGTTCTTTGATACTTAATTCATGAACCCTTCGATTGGCTTCCCGTACAGCCTTGGCCAGTTGTTCCCGAAAATCTTCTCCTTTACCGGGCACCATTACCTGCTCTTTAATAACCCTCAAAGCCAAATTGCTGGCAAAGGCCCCGGCTTGATGTCCCCCCATGCCGTCAGCAACTGCAAAAAAACTATAGTCCGGCAGCATCACATAACTGTCTTCATTCTGCTGCCTTACCAACCCTTGGTGGGTTAGGACTGCAGTTTGCATGCATTTCCCCCCTTTCAATTCCCAAAAAAACTCCGCCAATGGCTACGGAGTCCTGCAACCCTATCTGTCTGTATCCACTGATTCGGTGACCGTTAACCATGGTTCCGTTAGTACTGTTTAAATCCAGCAGCCACAACTCATCTCCCCGCTTTTCAATCTGAGCATGCCAGGCAGACACATAAGGATCGTCGATTACAACCTGGTTTTGTTCAGCTCTGCCTATCCTGATTTTTTCGTCTATCAGCCATCTTTCTCCTGCTTCCGGTCCCAATCCGGATAAATTCTTATTTACTACCAGATAATAGGCTGTTTGAGACAGGGGAGAAACGGATGAGGCAGATTCTCTTACTAAAATCACAACCAAGGCCACGGAAAAAACCAGCAATAGCCCTAAAGGGACAAATCTTAATAAGGCAATAACCAACAGTTGGATCATTCACGATACTCCTGCAGCACTAAACCGGTGTTACCCACTTGAAATACGTCCCCCGGGTTCAGCAACACCGTATCGATGGGATGGCCTTGATAATAGGTACCGTTAGTACTGCCCAAGTCTGTTAGTAGTACTTGGTTAGGCAGTACCTCTATTTGGGCGTGATGGCGGGAAACGCTGGGATCCAGCAGGCTAATGTCTGCCCCTATTTGCCGCCCCACCAGGTTACGGCTTTTGGCCAGCAAAAAAGACTGGCCTTTATCTACTCCTTCCAACACTTCCACCGACCATTGATGAGTAACGGTTTCCTTGGGCTTGATTGCCGAACCTTGCTGGTAAATTAAAGTGTCGGATTCTACCGGATTCTGGTCAGTTCCGGCCGGGCCCTCTTGAAGACGGCCGAAAACGGTAATTTTGCCTTGGGGAACTTGTACATCATAATCTAATTTGATTTCCAAAGGCTGCAGCAAGTATAAATTCCGCTCCTTGGCTTTCTTAGTTAAATAATCAGCCAATTCCCCCGTCAGGGATTGCTGGTAAGATGCAAAGTTCTGGTAATCCCTGGGATTCAATCTGATTAAATAAAAATTAGGCACATAAACATACTTAATGCTTTTTAATCGCTGCTGTAGCATTTGTTTGTGTAAGGCTTTGGCCAAATCGCCAGGTTCAAGGGGCCTGGGAAAGGCACCCTTAAATAAGCCTTCTAATCGGGCTCCTAAAAAATCTTCAAATCTGTTAATCACCCTTACCCCTCATTTCTTGTCGACGTAATTGTCCACAGGCAGCTGCAATATCACTGCCTTTTTCCTCCCTGATCACAGCAGCAACTCCGTGTTCTTCCAGATACCGGCGAAAAGCCATGACCCTATTCCTGGAGGGTTGGCTAAACCCGGCATCTGCCACTGAATTAAAAGGAATCAAGTTTACATTGGCCAATAAACCCCTAAGTAGATCAACCAGTTCTTGAGCTTGTTTCAGGTTATCATTAACCCGGTCCAATAATATATATTCAAAAGTAATTCTACGGTTAGTCCTCTCCGCCCAATAATGACAAGCCTCCAGCAATTCCTCTAAAGGATAACGCCGGTTAATGGGCATTAACCGGTTACGCAACTCATTGTTAGGAGCATGGAGGGAAATAGCCAGTACCAAGGGCATCTCTTCCTGAGCCAGCCGGTAAATCCCCGGTACAATGCCGCTGGTGGAAACACTGATCCTCCGCATACTGATATTTAACCCGTCAGGATGATTTAAGATGACAAGGGATTTGACTAAATTATCATAATTAAGGAGTGGTTCTCCCATACCCATAAAGACTAAATTGGTTACAGAAGCACTGCTCCACTTCGACAAGTCTTTGTTTACCGCTAAGACTTGTCCCAGAATTTCATTCACTTCCAGATTTCGTTTGAAGCCTGATTTTCCGGTGGCACAAAATGCGCACCCCAAACGACAGCCCACCTGAGTGGAAACACATACGGTTCTCCGCTCTCGCCCTAACTGCTGTTCATAGGCCATTAGCACAGTTTCGATGGTTTCACCATCTCTCAGTTCCAGCAAATACTTGACTGTCTCATCCAGTTTAGACTCATCACGCTTAATTACAGTCATTCCCGCCAGGGTATAATGTTGCGCCAGTGCCTCTTTGAGGGATTTGGGCACATTTGTCATCTCGTCCCACTGGGTCACCCCTTTTTGCTGGACCCACTGAAAAACTTGTTTAGCCCGGAAAGAAGGCTGCCCCAGCCCTTTGATTACTGCCTCCAGTTCATTCCAATCCAAATCCCCTAAATGTGGTCTGTTCACTTCCGCCCTCTTTCGCTCCTTTATTAGTATAGTATGAGCAAATTTATCGACCCTCAAACTCAGCCTCTCTTGTTCTTCCGTAGACGTGCCATAAAAAATCCGTCAATGCCATGAACCTGAGGCAAAATCTGCAGCATTCCCTGCCGGACCAACTCCCGATCCTCTTTCCTCATGACGACGGCAGGGAGAAAACCGGTCAAATCCTCCAACCGGAAGTCAGGGTTATCTGCTAAAAACCGGCTAATCACTCCTTGGTTTTCTTCAGGAGCAATAGAACAAGTACTGTAAACCAGAACGCCTCCGTCGGCTACCGCCTCTGCCCCGCCTTTTAAAATGGCCAATTGCAAATCAGGCATGGCGGCCACTTGCTCCGGTGTCTTACGCCAGCGGGCATCGGCACGCCTGCCCAACACGCCTAAACCGGAACAAGGAGCATCTACCAAAACATAATTAGCTCGCTGCTCCACAACTTGTAGTAATTCCCTGGCATCTCCCAATCTGGTTTGGATTATGGAGATACCGAGTCGCCGGCTGTTCTCCTGAATCAACCCCAGCTTATGCCGGTGAACATCTACAGCCCAGATTTCTCCTCTATTCTCCATTAATTGAGCCAAGTGAGTAGTTTTGGTCCCCGGCGCCGCACAAGCATCGATGACAGTGGCACCTTGATCCGGTTTAAGGGCATGGGCCACCAGCATGGAACTTTCATCCTGCATCAGAAAGAGCCCTTCGCTGAATTCCTCCACTTCCTCAAGGCCGGGCCACTGCTCCACAATTAGACCTTCCGGGGCATAACTGCTTTCCTTGGCTTCGATTCCCCTGGCTGCCAATTTCATCGTCAGTTCTTCTCTGGTAGTCTTT
>JAAYOX010000218.1 GCA_012520135.1 Clostridia bacterium | reverse complement strand
TGGAGTTAGTAGTGGAAGATATTAAGGAAGCCTTAGCCGGGAGCGTTTTAGCGGAGGCTCCCATTATTCCTGTGTCTG
The DNA here is from genome assembly GCA_012520135.1 of Clostridia bacterium. Taxonomy (GTDB): domain Bacteria; phylum Bacillota; class DULZ01; order DULZ01; family DULZ01; genus JAAZDD01. The sequence goes on along the minus strand of JAAYOX010000218.1, from coordinate 4,789 downwards.
CTGTCACGGGAGAAGGGAAGGATGCCCTTAAACAGGCTATGGAGCAGTTAGTAGCTTATACTCCCGCTAAATCTTCTGCCGGAAAAGTCAGATTACCCATTGACCGGGTTTTTTCCATTACCGGTTTCGGCACAGTGGTCACCGGTACCCTGTGGACCGGCAGCATTAAAGTAGGGGATACTTTGGAGCTTCAGCCGGAAGGGTTGCAAGTGCGAGTCCGGACCCTTCAGGTTCATGGACAAAAAGTAGAAGAAGCAAAAGCAGGTCAAAGGGTGGCTGTAAATCTGGCAGGGATTGAAACCGGTGAGTTGGCCAGGGGAAGTACTTTACTGACACCGGAAACTTTGGCTCCCTCCTATCGCATTGATTTGCAATTACATCTATTGGCTAAAGCTCCGCCCATGGAGAATCGCCAGCGAGTGAGAATCCACCTGGGCACAGGAGAAGTATTAGGCCGGGTGATTTTGTTGGATCGGGAGGAACTGGCACCGGGAGAGACAGCATTTGCCCAATTACAATTGGAAGAACCCCTGGTAGCCGCCAAAAAAGATCGCTTGGTAATCCGCTCTTACTCTCCTATGCATACCATTGCCGGCGGTTTAGTGGTGGATCCGGCAGCACCTAGGCATCGCCGTTTTGATGATAAGGTTCTGGAGGTACTGGCTACCCGCTTGGAAGGAACGCCGGAAGAGCTGGCTTTGGAGGCCATGGTGAGAGCAGTGCTGCCTTTAACCAGGGGAGAATTGTCCAAAGAGAGCAACATGGAGCAGCAAGAACTGGAGGCCGCTCTCGCCAATCTGCTGGCGGAAGAGCAGGCTGTCCGTTTTTCTTCTGAAGGTACCGATTGGTATTGGGCTAAGTCCTTGTACGACAGCCGTCTGGTGGAAGTAAAACAATTACTGGAACAATATCATTACAATTATCCTCTCCGTCCCGGTTTCCCTAAAGAAGAACTCCGGTCCCGCCTTTTTGCCGGCTGGGTCGTTAAAGCCTTCAACGGGATCCTCCAGTATTGGCAGGAACGTGAGCAACTGGCCGTCGAGGCCGGCGGGGTCAGGCTGCCAGGCTTTGAGCCAAAGCCTTCCGCGGCTGAACAGGAATTAATTCAACAGGTATTGGCTCATTACCAAAAAGAGCTGTTTCAACCGCCTGCCTGGGAGGAAGTTGTGCAGGCAATCAAAAAAAAGCCGGAGCACATGGAGGAATTACTGCATTATTTGTTGGGGACCCAACAATTGGTAAGAGTTGCTGAGGGACTCTATTTTCACCGACAAGCGGTGAGCCAGGCCAAGGATATGGTTCGGGATTTGGTAAATAAGGAAGGTTCCGTTCAACTGGCGGCCATGCGGGATGCCATGGGCAGTTCCCGGAAGTATGTGCTACCTTTACTGGAATACTTTGACCAGATCAAGTTCACCAAGCGGATTGGTGATAAGCGGGTGTTGTTTTCCGGCTAGCAATGGCAAGAACTGATGGCTTGAGGTGGCAAAAAAAATTTGATATAATGGGTTGGCATGATAAACAGCATTTATCATTTGGGAGCGGATTGGGCCTGGTGGCTCGCCTGGACTTCAAATCCAGTGGGACGTAGCGATCCTGCGTTCGGTGAGTTCGATTCTCACACGTTCCCGCCATTAACATAGAAGGGTTAAGTGGCAGGTACTGCCACTTTATCGCTTTACGCCTTGCTTTGTAGCAGGGCGTTTTTGCTAAGCTCTAATTTGATTAATAGACGGATACTATAAAAATGGAAAATTATTACGGAACAGAAGGATTTAAGGCATTTGAACGGAAATACGAATTAAGAATTATCTTTGTGAGGTGCGAAAAATGAAGTTAGTCAATTTTATGCTAGAAGGAAAAGTACGTTTGGGAATTAAAACAGACCAAGGTATCATTAACGTCAAAACAGTGGCAGCTCCTTATTCCGGTGATGTACCTATAACTATCGAAGAGGTTATTGCAAGAGGAGAACAGGGCATAAGGCAGTTGGAAGGATTGATGAAAGAAGGAGTAGAAGCGATAACGGAAGATAAAATTGTTTATGCACCTTGCATTACCAACCCTGAAAAAATCCTCTGTGTCGGTCTAAACTATAGGGAACATGCCCGGGAGACTAAAGCAGAGATACCGGAATGGCCCATTTTATTCAGCAAATTCAATAATGCTTTGGCCGCCCATAAACAAGTCATCAGCCTGCCGAAAACTGCCGAGAAATTTGACTATGAAGCGGAGTTAGTTATTGTCATCGGTAAGGAAGCATCTAATGTATCTAAAGAGGATGCCCCTTCATATGTGTTTGGTTACACTTGTGGAAATGATTTATCGGCCCGGGATCTGCAATTACGTTCCGGACAATGGTTATTAGGTAAAACTTGTGACGGCTTTGCTCCGGTAGGACCCTATATAGTAACCGCTGATGAAATCGATCCCAATAATCTTGAAATCTGCTGTGAAGTTAACGGTTCGATACGGCAATCTTCAAACACCGGAGACATGATTTTTGATTGTGCTACAATTGTGAGTTACGCATCCCAATATATGACTTTAAAGCCGGGGGATCTGATTTTCACCGGAACCCCCAGCGGGGTTATTTTGGGTTATCCCAAAGACAAGCGGCAGTGGCTTAAACCGGGAGATGAGGTGAGAGTTACTATTGAAAAGATCGGCACATTAATCAATACCATGGGATAGTAACCGGCATTAGGTTAACAAACCCATTAAAGAACCCCTTCATGACTAACCATGAAGGGGTTTACTGATGAAGGCAGTTATTAAGCCAATCCTTTATCGGTCAGGAACTGCTGGTAAACCTTTACATTCTGGGGCAGGAAGCCCACGATTTTGAGGATTGCTCCCATGTCACCGGCAGTCTTGATTTTACCCATGGCAAACTCCATCATGGGGTTTCCTTTGCCGGTAAACAGTTTGTGAAAAGTATTACTGGACAGGATCAGTCCTGCATCCGGTTTTTCCGGATAACCATGAGCGGCTTCTACTTTATCGGGAGAACAATGAAGAGTAAAGCCAAGCTCCAGATCGGTAATGTTGATACCGATGTCCATATTCAACTGACGCCAACCGGCAGAGGCCTCAGGGTCTGCCAAAACAGCCAGAATATAATCGTAAAGAAAGTCTTTTGCCTTTTCCCGGTCGTTTTTCAAGGGAAAACTCAAGGGGGATCCCTCCTCAGGTGATTTTTTCCATTGCTGTAAAACATATTATCACCCGGCCGGGTTTTCGTCAATAAAGATTCTGAGTATTCATTCAGTTTTTTTTCTCCTGTCATTGCCTCTACCGAACTGTGCTATAATAAAACCAGTTCCAAGAGGAAGACAGGTGATGAGAATGCAAGAGTACCGGCATATCTTTGGGCCGCTGCCATCCAGGAGGATGGGCTTGTCTTTAGGAGTGAGCCCGGTACCAAAGAAATATTGTAACTATTCCTGCGTTTACTGCCAGTTGGGGAGAACGCCTAAACTACAAAAAAGTAAAGGGATGTATTTTCCCGTGGCGGATATTTTGGCTGAGGTAGCAGATTATCTAAAGTCAGGAGTAAACTTTGATGTACTAACGGTAGTGGGGGAAGGTGAACCTACTCTTTACGAAGGATTAGGGGAATTATTAACTGGCTTAAAAAAGCTGACAGACAAGCCGGTGGCAGTAATCACTAATAGTGCTTTGCTACCGGATGAGGAAGTGAGACAAGCCTTAGCTAAGGCCGACATTGTAATGCCTTCATTGGATGCATATGATGATGCCAGTTTTAAAAAGATCAACCGTCCCCGGAAAGAGATGAGCTTTGATGAGATTTATCAAGGACTGGTTACTTTTTCCCGGGAGTTCCAGGGGCAACTTTGGCTGGAGATTATGCTGGTCCAGGGGCTGAATGATGATGAAGCTTCCCTGTTAAAACTTAAAGGATTACTGGAAAAAATTCGGTATGACCGGCTTTTCGTCAATTCCCCCGTTCGTCCTCCGGCAGAGGGTTGGGTCAAGGAGCCTGATGAGGGAGCATTGGAAAGAGCGGCCGAGCTATTAGGGGGTCTTTCCATTAGTAAATCTGCCTCCCCGGATTTTTTCAGTGAAGTACCGGATCATTACGAGGCGATCTTGAGTATCATTAAAAGACATCCTATGAATCAACATGAGATCAGTAGCTTCTTAAATTCCAGGGATTGCTCGGACCAGGAGCAGGTCTTTGCCCAATTGGAACAGAATCCTGCAGTTGAAACAGTTGATTACAAAGGATACCGGACTTACCGGTTGGTAAAGTAGATATTAGCCTGTTGTACCAGGCAGTAATGTTGTTTCGCTCTGGCGGAGCCCCTACATTAGCAGCCGTCAGTCATCAGTCCTCGGTTTTCGGGTTTGCATGCATTCCTTTTGGGTCTGTTAATAGCATGCCGCGAAAAGGCCCAAAAGGATGACTCAAATACTGTAGACAGAATACAGACGACTGGCTATTGAATAGGGAACAACGCTCGCTCCGCAACAGTACTGCCCAGCACTGGCAAGAGTCATAAAATTGCTATGTAACAATAGTTAAGAGGGGATAATGCAATGAAGAGACAGATTAAGCGGGTTGCCGCTATCCATGATTTATCCGGTTTTGGCCGGACTTCCCTGGCAGTAGTCATTCCCATTCTTTCCACCATGGGGATACAGGTTTGCAGTATGCCTACGGCAGTCCTGTCCACCCATACGGGAGGATTTGAGGGATATAGCTTCGTAGATTTGACTCAGTTTATGGAAGAAACCGTGGCTCACTGGGAAGAGCTCAATATTG